>NZ_JBVBZF010000219.1:0-6054 GCF_057447755.1 Fusibacter sp.
ATGCGTGGAGAAGTTGAACGCTGCAAGGAAGCCATTGCACTTTCAAGAACAGGTAAAGTCGTATCGGTGATCAGCAGTGGTGATGCAGGCGTTTATGGCATGGCTGGACTCATTTATGAATTATCAAATGAAGAGGATGTCATCAAGGTCATTCCAGGCATTACTGCTTCAAGTGCAAGTGCTGCATGTTTAGGAGCACCACTTATGCATGATTACTGCCATATTAGCTTAAGTGATTTGTTGACCCCTTACGACCTCATTATGGAGCGCGTAAAACACGCAGCACATGGCGATTTCGTCATCTGCTTCTATAATCCCAAAAGCCACGGTCGTAAGGACCACATCAAGGTTGCGCTGGACCACATCAAAGCCATTCAAGGCGATCACATCCTTGTGGGTGTGGTTAAAGATGCTAGCCGACAAGAAGAAGCTTCTTATATCTTTAAAATAGATGAAGTGGATTATGACCTCATCGATATGACCTCTATGGTTATCGTCGGCAATCAAGCCACTAAGGTCATCCATGGAAAGATGGTTACACCAAGGGGATATCACGTATGATTTTAGTACTGGGGGGCACACATGAGACAACTCAAGTGTGTTCACTCCTTAATAAACTTAATTTAAACTACATCATTTCTGTCACCACAGAATTTGGGGCTGACTTATATGGTCATTTATCCAAGCAGTGCATCGTTACGAAGTTTGATGATGCTTCGCTTGAAGCCTTCATCGTCGAAAACCAAATTACACTTATTATTGATGCAACACATCCTCATGCCGCTCTCGTCAAACAACTTGCGAGAGGTGTCGCATCAAGACTAAAAATAAATTATATCTTGTATCAAAGAACAGTCGACCTCGACGTTTCATTGCCGACATTTGAAAGCATGGCAAAGGCAATTGATCACGTTAAAAAAAATTCAGACACAAATACGCATATATTGATCACAGGTATCAAGCACATTCGCGAATGGAAAGCAGCCTTCAATGTAAATCAACTCTATTTTAGAATTATGCCCTCACTGGAGTCTTTGAAAATATGCCTTGATGAGAATATTCCTGTGGAAAATATTGTGGCTATAAAGGCACCCTGTTCCATAGAGCTTAATCAAACCCTATTTAGAGATTTCGAGATTGACTATTTTGTCTTTAAAAATTCCGGTACTGGAAGCGCTTTTAAACAAAACGTTGATTCTCTTAAAAATACAAGTGTAAAACCTATTTGTATCCAACCACACATTCAAAAGGATATGAATATTTGTTCAGACATCGTCTCGCTTAACAGAATGCTTGAGGATTGCTTAAAATCGGAGGTCTCATTATGATTTCATTTATTACACCCATTTTTTCAAACTCAATCGCAATGCACATTGCAGAAGGGTTCTTGCCTAAGACTTGGGCGCTCATTTGGTATTTGATCTTTATACCGTTTTTTGTGGTGAGCATGATTTCCATTAAAAAGCGCTTTAAAGAAGATACGGATTCAAAATTATTATTTGCCCTTATGGCAGCTTTTGCCTTTACATTATCATCCCTTAAAATCCCATCTATTGCTGGCAGTTGCTCGCATCCTACGGGAATGGGGCTTGGGGCCATACTACTTGGACCATTGCCTATGATTGCCATCGGTACGATTGTTTTAATCCTACAGGCACTTTTAATTGCTCATGGCGGTCTTACAACACTTGGTGCCAATGCCACTTCAATGGCAGTTGTTGGGCCACTTGTATCATATGGTATCTATAGACTTTTGAAAAAGCTCAAGGTCAATCGAAAAGTCAGCATCTTCATTGCTGCTGTGATTGGCGACTTAATGACCTATTTGGTGACCAGTATTCAGCTTGGTGCTGCTTTTTCAAATGGCGACCTCATGGGGTCTATGCTAAAATTTATGGGGGTCTTCATGACAACTCAATTACCAATTGCAATTGGTGAAGGTATTTTAACGGTCATTGTTTTCAACCTAATCGTAGAGTCTAAACAATTACCGCTAGTGGAAAGGAGCTTGTGATGAAATCGATCGCATATGAAAAACCAAGGGCATCTAAAGTTAAAACGCAAAACATCATTCTCTTGATTTTATTTGCACTCCTCATCATTGTGCCACTCTTGCTTAATCCCGGGGCAGAATATGGTGGTTCTGACGGTAATGCAGAACTAACAATCAATGAAATTTCACCATCCTATACCCCATGGTTTGAACCGATTTGGCAACCGCCAAGTGGTGAGATTGAAAGTCTCATGTTTACACTTTTGGCAGTGGCAGGTTCCTCAACCATTGCTTATTATCTTGGCTATATGAAAGGTAAAAACAAATGATCAATTTAGATGCAATTGCGCATACGAGCAAAGTAAAGGACTTCTATCCAAAAACGCGAATCTCACTGATATTGGGTGCCTTGATTTTCAGCATTTTTGTAAATAGCAAGGACCTTTACCTTGCTTTTTTGGGAATCTCAATTTTATGGATGCTCATGACGACCTCATTAAACCTTAAGAGCCTATTGAAACTGCTCAGCATTCCTATGTTTTTTGTCATCACATCAACAATTGTCATTATGGTTTCATTGGGAAAGTCTCTGCCAGCTGATGTGGTTTTTAAGGTGAATATTGGTTCCATATTCCTTTTTATCAGCAAAGCCAATCTGGTTTTGGCCCTTGAAACCTTTTTAAGATCCCTCTGTGGCATTTCGATGATTTTTTGTATCAGTACCACAGTACCCATGGGGCACTTTATGAAATGGCTTAAGCTCATGCATTTTCCAGAAGAATTCATCGAGTTGTTTGTCCTCACCTACCGATTTATTTTTATTTTAATTGAAGAGGCACTGGACCTCGTCATTGCCGGTGATATGAGATTTGGCTATATTTCCATTAAGAATGCCTTTCAAACCATGGGCATGATGATTCAAAGTCTTTTGCTCAAAACCTTTAAACGTTACGAAGACCTCAGTCAAGCACTTGAGCTTAGACAGAACTTTGATGACCTATAATAACCAAAACAGGAGAAACTCATGTTAAAAACGGATAAATTGACCTATCATTATGAGGATGGGGCAAAGGGCATCGAAGATGTCTCATTTAGCGCAGATCATGGAAAAATCATTGGTGTCATCGGTGAAAACGGTGCTGGCAAATCGACGTTTTTTAAGTGTTTGCTTGGCCTTTTAAAACCACAGTCCGGACAGCTCTTCATTGAAGAACAAGCCATTTCATTTGATAAAAAATCTCTAAAAAAATTGAGAAGAACCATCAATCTCGTCATGCAAGATCCTGAGAGACAGATTTTTTATAGCTCTGTTTTTGATGATATTGCTCTTGGCCCTAAAAATTTGGGGTATTCAGAAACTGAAATCCAAAAAATCACAAATGAATGCATCAGCGCTGTTAAAGCAGAATCATTTGCTTCAAAGCCTGTTCAATATTTAAGTTTCGGTCAAAAGAAGCGTGTTGCAATCGCAGGGGTCCTTGCACTCTCTTGTAATGTACTGCTTCTGGATGAACCTGAAACCGGCCTTGATCCTAAAATGAGGCAAGAGATGATTATGCTCCTGAGGTCACTCTCTGAGTCAGGCAAAAAAATCATCATTTCAAGCCATAATATGGATATGATTTATGAACTCTGTGATTATGTCTATATCATGCATGAAGGCACCTTCATCTGTGAAGGTCCTGTGGATTCAGTTATGACAAACGAAGTTAAATTAAAAAAGGCGCACTTGGAAATGCCCTTGCTTGTTAAGCTGGCTGGCAAACTCGGTATGAAAACAAGAGAAGTCAAGGCGCTCTTACAATCAGAGCTATAAAACACTGGTCTTTAGGAGGTAATTATGCAGATTGGGATCATTGGACTAAACCACCAATCAGCCACTGTGGCTGAGCGGGAAAAAATTGCAATTTCAGATGAACAAAAGATAGAACTTATGCAGCACATCATCAAGATGGGGGCTGTGGAGACGGTCGTCCTTGGGACCTGTGGCCGTTTTGAAATTTACTACGTCACACAAATGGATGATTTTGAAGCCATTGAACATAAAATATTAAAACACTTAAAACACAGCTTCGACCTTGAGGCCCACCTTTATCAAAAAAGTGGTTTTTTGGTAATTGACCACCTCTTTAAGGTCTCATCTGGACTGGATTCAGCAGTTCTTGGCGAGGATCAAATCCTTGGTCAAACAAAGAATGCACTGACACTGTCCTCGGACTGTCTCTGTAGCGGCAAAATATTAAACAAACTCTTTAGAGAGGCGGTCTCTTTTTCCAAGCGCATTAAAACAGAGCTTAAGATATCCGAGTCTCCGCTTTCATTGAGCTACATCGGGATCAAAAAGGCCAAATCAGCACTCACCTTCACTGATGAAACGGTCATTACCATGGTCGGTCTTGGTAAAATGGGCAACCTCGCTATAAAATACCTCTTTGAGAGCCCTTTTAAAACCATCTATATCGCCGTTCGTAACCCAGAAAAATTACCTCAAGAAATTTTGGATCATGATAAAATTAGAATTGTGCCCTTTGATGATCGCTACGACGCCATCAATAAGAGTCACCTTATCATTACTTCTACCTCTGCTCCACACCCTGTGATTAGAAAGGCTCTCTTGGCCTTTGAGACGTTGAACCCCGTGATTGTAGACCTTGCCATGCCTCGTGACTGTGAGCAAAGCGTCTATGAAATGTCTGAAGTAACCGCTTGGGATGTGGATGCGCTTAAAGAAGTCTCGGAAGAAAATCTTCTGAAGCGACAAGCCCTGGTACACCAGGTAGATGATTTGATTTTTCACAAATCAAATGAGTGTCTCAAATGGATTGAGGCGACTAAAGTAGATGACCTCCTAAAATCTTGGAACGAATCCATAAGCGAAATCAAGGGGCAGACTTTAGAAATTCTCTCACGTAAAATGGACTTGTCAGATGATGACATCAAACAGGTCCTTGATAAACAACTTGAATCTGCACTTAAGAAAATGATCAAGAAACCGCTTGAAACCCTAAAGAATATGGACAACTCTGTTAAACGCGAGCACAGTGTACAATTATTGAAGGAGCTTTTCGGCTATGAATGATAAACCCCTTTTGATTCATACAGATCATTTAAACCTCCTCATCGTTGGTGGTGGCAAAATTGGATATCGAAAAGCTTTGGCCTATGTGGATAAGTGTGCCTCACTGACGATTTTATCCCCAGACCTGTGTATAGAATTTACTGAACTTGTGCAAAATCATAAAATCCATCATATAGCCATGACCTTTGAAGCTTACATTTTAAAGCATCATTCACATTTTATGACCATGCATTTGATTTATGCTTGTACCAACCAGCCTGAAGTCAATCATGCAGTTAGTGAAACCTGTAAGCAATATGGCAAGCTTATAAACCGTACGGATGATTTTAAGCACGGCAGTTTTTCAGATATGATGACCCATGTTGAAAAGGCATTTACCATAGCAGTCTCCAGCAAGGGGTCCCCATGGGGAAGCAAACTCCTGATTGAGCAAGTTGCTTCAGTAATATCTCCAGCACTTAAAGAAAAATTGAACTTTCTAAAAAAATACAGAAGAGACTTGACCGCCGATGGGCTTACCTATGAAGCGATTAAAACAATGACGATAGAAGAACTCGAAAGGAAACTAGAGATGAAAACCATTAAAGTAGGGACACGTGGAAGTCGACTTGCAAGAGCACAAACAGATTGGGTAATAGCCTCTTTAAGAGCGCTTGATCACCGCTTGAATTTTGAAACGGTCATTATCTCCACTAAGGGAGATGAAATACAAAATATCTCACTCGATAAAATTGGCGATAAAGGCCTCTTTGTAAAAGAAATCGAACAGCAGTTACTCGATGGTCATATTGACATTGCAGTCCATAGCATGAAGGATATGCCAAGTGATCAAGGCTTGCCACTTGCCTTTTCAAAAACACCTAAACGAGAAGATCCTAGAGACATTCTCGCACTCAAGGAGGGCTACCACACCCTTGATGATCTACCACAAGGGGCAAGAATAGGTACTGGCAGCAAACGAAGACTCTTTCAACTTTTGAAA
>NZ_JBVBZF010000220.1:0-6043 GCF_057447755.1 Fusibacter sp.
GATTCATAGAGCTTTGGAAGCATATCCTCTGTGATACCAACAAAGTCACAAAGTGGTTTAGACCATTTTTTATTTTGAATATCCAAAAGGAGCATGCCAGAGGCATCTGAATAATCAGTGGCATAATTGCCAGTGAGTTTAAACCTAATATAGTCCTTTGGCAGTAATATGTGCTTAATTTGCTTAAAAATTTCAGGCTTATGTTTCTTGAGCCATAGAATTTTTGGGGCAGTGAAACCCGTTAAGGCTTGATTAGAAACCGTTTCAGCGAGGCCGTCTAATCCAAAATGCGCCGTAATCTCATCGCATTCAACCTGTGTTCTCTGATCACACCATAAAAGGGCAGGCGTGAGGACTTGGTTGTTTTCATCAAGGGCAACAAGGCCATGCATTTGACCACTGAAGCCAATGCTCGTGATAGAACTTGGTGAGAGGTCGTTATTCTTTATTAGGGCATGAATCGCACTACAGGTACCTTGCCACCAGTCTTCAGGGTTTTGCTCAGCCCAGCCTGGTTTTGGATAAGCAATTGGATATTCAGCATAGCCTTCTCCGAGGAGGAGGCCTGCTTCATTAATTGCAATTACCTTTACAGATGATGTTCCCAGATCTATTCCTAAAAAGATCATAAGACCTCCTAGCTACGCGTTGAAGATGGCATCATTAACAACAGACTCTAACCATTCTTGCTTAGCAGATTTGTTTTCAAGGTTTTTATTGTTAAGGGCATATTCAGTAAGACCATCAAAATCCACTTCACCTGAAATGATTTTTTGTCCAATACCTGAATTGTAGCTTTCATATCTTTTGCTTACAAATGCATCAAGCGTACCTTCAGTAATGAGTTTGTCTGCTACTAAAAGACCTTTTGCAAATGAATCCATACCAACAATGTAGCCGATAAATAAATCTTCAAGTTCAAAAGACCCTCTTCTAAGCTTAGAGTCAAAGTTCAAGCCACCTGGTGCAATACCGCCGTTTTTAAGCACTTCAAGCATACAGTAAGTTGCACTGTAGATATTAGTTGGGAATTGATCTGTATCCCATCCTAAATGCTCATCGCCTTGGTTGGCATCGATGCTGCCAAGAACGCCGTTGATTCTACATAAGTTGAGTTCGTGCTCGAATGTGTGACCAGCAAGTGTTGCATGATTTGCTTCGATGTTGAGTTTGAAATCATCTTGTAAGTTGTATTTTCTTAGGAAGCCAAGAACAGTAGCCGTATCAAAATCATATTGATGTTTAGTTGGCTCTTTTGGTTTTGGTTCGATTAACAACTGACCTTTAAAACCGATTTTCTTTTTATAGTCTACAGCCATTTGCAAGAAACGTGCATAGTTGTCATTTTCAAGTGCCATATCTGTATTTAATAGTGATTCATAACCTTCACGACCACCCCAGAATACATAGTTTTCGCCGCCGAGTCTTAAAGTGATATCCATTGCTTTTTTAACTTGAGCAGCAGCAAAAGCAAATACATCAGCGTTACATGAAGTTGCAGCACCATGTACAAATCTTGGGTGTGTAAATGCGTTTGTAGTCCCCCAAAGGAGCTTGATGCCTGTTTCTTTCATTAAACCTTCAATGTGATCCACGATCACGTCAAGGTTTGCAAATTTTTCTTCAAGCGAATTACCTTCTGGTGCAATGTCAAGGTCATGGAAACAGAAGTATTCGATACCTAATTTGCTCATGAGCTCAAATGCGGCACTTGCTCTTGCTTTAGAGAGCTCAAGCC
The DNA here is from genome assembly GCF_057447755.1 of Fusibacter sp. Lineage (NCBI taxonomy): Bacteria > Bacillati > Bacillota > Clostridia > Eubacteriales > Fusibacteraceae > Fusibacter > Fusibacter sp. Next base: position 1,739 of record NZ_JBVBZF010000220.1, read on the forward strand.
CTTCTAATTTATCCCAAGGACGTTCAAATGTACCTTGCCCAAACATATCAGCACCTTCACCAGTAAGGGTGTGCCAGTAGCTAAGTGCAAATCTTAAATGTTCCTTCATAGGCTTGCCTGCGACCACTTGTTCTGCATCATAATATTTAAAAGCTAATGGATTTTTAGAATAACGCCCTTCGAAAGGGATTTTGTCGATTGTGTTAAAATAAGACATGAAAAACCTCCTATAATCATTTGATACTTTAATTATAGGAGGTCTAATGAGACAAATCGGTAACAATCTTGTGGGAATTTCATGACAATGTTGCGGATATTTTTTTTAGAACTTGTGCTTGATCAAAGGGTAGGTGGATCGACCCTACTGGGGCATTGGGTATGGAAAATACGAGCTTGTGAGACTCCCGTCTCAAAGTTTTGGCAGTGAAGCCATAACGCTTTCGAACCAGTGCATTTAAGTACTTTTGATCTGAAAACCCTGATTCAAGTGCAATGTCAAGGATGCTCATATCCGTACTTAAAAGCCGAGTGATGGCATGGGTGAGTCTTACGGCATTAAGGTATTCCTGAAAGCTGATTCCCATATGTTGCTTGATGAAATGCGAAAGATGGTACTTACTGATGTGTAAGTCATTTGCCAGTTGGTCTAGGCTTATTTTTTCATTAAAATGGGCTTCTACATAGTCAATGACGTATTTGAGGCGCTTAAAAGCATCCGTTCGCGTCGATTGACTGGAAGTCTCCAAGACCTCATAGGGCAGATGTTTTAGGAGTAAAGCGGCAAACTCAAGAATATAGGCGTTCAAAAGATAGTCGGAATAAATTTGTTCATTGAAGCTCTCCACGTACATTTTGAACATGAGGTTTCGCAGCTCAAGTTGACGCTTTTCTATTTTTACCGTATGAAATTTGAGCTTGGACATGAAGTTTTGCTTGAGGGCAATGGCAGAGGTGGTCAGCTGTATAATCAACAAGATATTCTGATCTTGAGATAGGTCTGTAATACTGTGAATCTCATAGGGGTTGATTAGACAAAATTCGTTCTGGTGAATCTCATATGAAGTCTGACCAATCTGAACCTGTATCTTGCCTTGAATGACAAAAATCACCTCAAGATCAGAATGGAAGTGATGAGACCGGTGTCCGATACTCACTAAAAAAAGTTTGTAGGGCAAGCCCTTTCGATGTTCAATATTTTCAAATTCCATGATTTCACCTCAAAAAAAACATGCTATATGTCTATTTTAGCATGTTTTAATAGGTGAGGCGATGATATTTAATAGATGACTTTGTTGCGACCTGATTCTTTGGCCTTATAAAGGTTCATGTCTGCTATTTGTACGATTTCTTGGAAGGAATATTCTTGGAATTGTTCTGAAACGCCAAAGCTCATGGTTACGGTGAGTTTGAGATTGTTAATCTCAAAGGTCTTTTGCTCAAGGGCAAGTCTTAGGGTTTCTGCCAGTGCAACAGCCGCCTCTAGGGATTCGTTTTCAAGGAGAATTAAAAATTCCTCGCCCCCCCATCTGAAGGCCACTTGATGACTTTCAAGATGGGATCTAAACAGGTTGGCAATTTCTTTTAAAATAAGATCACCAACATTATGACCATAGGTATCATTGACTTTCTTAAAGTGATCAATGTCTGAAATAATAAGTGAATAGGATTTGCCGAGTGAGGTGTTATAGCGCTGATTAAAGTAATTGCGGTTATAAAGTGAAGTCAGTGGATCATGATTTGCAAAGTGCATAAGTTTAGCACTGGATTTGAGCTCCTTAAAACGGTAGAAAATCAACAAGGCGATTAAGATCATAATCATCAGGGTGATGGCAATCATAAAGTTGCTGGTAACGCGATAAGGCTCTAGGAACTCACTGGTAGGAATCACAAGCACGATTTTCCAGAAGGTGTCTAAATCTCGATTTAAGTGCCGCAACATGCCAACATATTCCTCGCCATTGAGTTTAAAGATAACAATAGGCTTATCTGGGGATGTATGATTTAAGGTGTATGTGATTTCAGGTCTATCAAAGTAATCCACATCTATGATTTTCATTTCTGCATCTGTGTTGAAAATCAGTTCAGGATGGCTATAGGCAATAATCTTGTTGGATTGATTGACCAATACCAGTTGCCCCTTAGTGCCAAATTCCATGCTTTTAAGGAATTGACTGAGCTGATAAATATTGATGTCAAACCCAAAAGTACCAGCAAAGTTATTTTGATCGTCATAATAGGCATGACTGATGGTAATGCCGGGCATACCAGTTGTGTGAAACTGATATAAATCAGTCCAGTAGCTGTTGGATACTTCTTTGGCACCGACATACCATGGTCTGATACGAGGGTCAAAATCGACTGTATCTGAAATTTTTTCGGTGAGTTTTTCAAAATCATGAGAATAGGTGGTGTCGATTGTTTTACCGTGGTCCAAGTTGGGATTGATGAGTCTTTGCAAGAATGTGCCATCTGGCTCGAGTCTGAGCATATAAAATTCGCCAGCTTGATTGCCGATGATGAAAGCCTGCAATTGAGGATAGGCATTGAGTAAGCTTATACCAATTAAATTGAGTTGTGGCACATCCTCTAAAAAGTCTTGATCCACGAGATTGATGTCATAGATAATCGTATTCAAGAGTTCTATGGGCTTTAAGTAACCAATGGTTTTAGACTCAACCGTTTCACTTGAAGACTTTGTAAAGGTGATTGCCGTTTTATCCAGCATGTGATCCAAATTGTAGAGTGTAATGACAGACGTCAAAAAAATGACCATAATGAAAGTCACGATGATTACAATAAAAAAATTCATTTGAGATCGACTTTTTTTGTTTCTTAGCATTTTTACCACTTCCCAATTTGGCATAATATCCTAGACAACCACTCCTATCTTTAATATTTACCCACTCTCCTTTTAAAAAAGCACTAAATTAGGACTCTAGAAATAATTAATCTTAATAAAATGCTATACTGATGAGGTGTGACCTCGTATATAATTGTAGATAGAAGGCTTTGCGATACAAAAATCACAGAACTTTGAGTTTTCAGGGGGCAATATGAATTCTTTAAACCGCATATTATTAAAAGGGATTATCATCGTGACGAGTCTAATTTTTATCATCACCTTTTCCTTATCCTTTTTTTATTCAAATACAATCAATCAAAGTAAAAACCGAATCAATTTTTTGCAAAAGTCCAGTAAACATATCGCCACTGTGTTAATCGGCAATGAAACCCATTTTCTAGACAAACTAGAAGCCGGCATTCAGACACAGGCAAATGAAAATCGTGTTGACGTAGAATTTTTTACGGTGAAAACGGTGGAAGAGGGCACAGAGATGATTAAACTTCTTATCACTGCAGGGGTTGATGGCATCATCACACAAGGCATACACGATTCAGAATTTGTAGATGCCCTCAATGGGGTGAAGGCCGCTGGAATACCCCTTGTCTTGGTATATTCCGATGAGCATACGGCAATCAGAGATTCTTTTATCGGGATCAATCCCTTTGATATGGGCATTGACGCCGCAACCCTTTACCACAAATCCAATCCGGACTTTGGTAAGGTTGTCTTTATCACCCAGTCTGCGGCGTCATCTAGTGAGGATACCACCAGCAAGCTTCAGACGCTTGGCTTTATGGATGTGTTTGAAACCCTCCACCGGACCTCTACAGTCATCGTCAAGAAGTCTGAGCCTACGCTTCTAAGTGCAGAGGGGATAGCGGCAGACCTCTTTCTGGGAAAAGACGATATATCGGGCATTGTCTGTACCAACGAAGTGGACACCATTGGGGTGAGCCAGGTGGTCATTGACCTCAACAAGGTTGGACGTGTGACTGTGGTCGGAACGGGTTTTACCGCCCAAATTGCTGATTATATCGATAAGGGTGTCATTTATGGTACCCTGTTCCGAAATCCCGAAAAAATGGGGCGAATGGCCCTGGGCTCTTTGGTGAGAATACTTGAAAAAGAAACAGATGAAATGATCACAGTGGATTATGTGGACTTACAGGTAGAAGTGATTACTAAGGAAAATTTAGAAACCTACATGAAGATAGAGGATATTAAATGAAAGGCTTGAAACTAGACAGTATACGTAAAAAAATGATGGTTTACTTTACCCTTGTGATGCTCATGAGTGGCATGATCAGCATTTATATTTCCTACAATTCCAGTATGCTCTTTGATGAAATCAATGAAATGTTCAAGTTTTCACTGATCTTTGATGATGTGGAAAACAATCTGGAGGCGTCACATGAAGCCTTAAGGGTTTATGTGGAGACCAAGTCATCGGACTCCTTGAA
>NZ_JBVBZF010000221.1:0-5958 GCF_057447755.1 Fusibacter sp.
GCTTTTGTGAATAGAAAATCACTGTTTGGTCCGTTGGATTTTGACTTGCTATCTCGTTGTTTTTTAAAAGTTCCTCACTTGTCGTACCATGTTCAGGATAACGTGTAATAATTATGCTCAACTTTATCTCTAAATTGGGCAGTAGTTTTTTCATATAATCTTGAATGTTTTGAACTTGCTGAATGACACCGTATTCATAATTTAAATTCGATAGCGCAGCAAAAGTATAGTCTGCAATTCTGTAGACCGCATCAGAACCGAAACTCATTTTTATTTGGGTCATAAAAGTTGTTAAAAACATTTGGATGTTTTCATTACTTAATTGTTCAACAATCTCACGATCGTTTTTTAAATGTATTGAAACCAGGCAAATATAGTCATTTTCATCAGCCTGATTAATCAATTTATTCAAGTCTTTCTCAAGAAGATAAACATTTCCAACGCCTGTTATCGTATCAAAGTACGCCATTTCAGCAATAAAATTTTCTCTTTCGTTCAAAGTTTTTTTCAATGCTTCATACTCAGAAACAATCATGTCAATTTCAGGAACATTTGTATGTTCAAATGAATACTGTGTAAAATTGTTTTTTTGAGATTGAATCTGTTGGTTCAATCTCGTAATTTTTTGCATTAAGCCCTTATAAATAAGAAAATAATATACAATCAGGACCAATATTGCCAATAATAGAATTGTCAAAACAATATACAAAATCATTTTTTTCAACATTTTTGTGAGTTTTAGATTTTCATATGTAATTGTTTTAAGTAGAACTGGATGACCAAGCCATTTGCTCTGGTCTAATTTTCTCGTTTTATAAATGGTCAAATTATTGGCTGTCTTCACTTTTATGAGTTCACCAGCCAATAAAGCGTCAACATCTATGTCCTTTTGAGCTCTATCTATGATTTGGTCATTAATAAAATTCACTGAAAATTGAGTGTCCTTATCAATATATTCCGTATTGACATTCATAAGACTTGGATATAGGCTTTCATAAACCTTCACAGAATAATGTTCAAGTATTACCTTAACTAAGTCCTGCACGATTAGAACATGTATGCCTGATGCCTCAATATACTCTTGATTAATAAGCTTAATCTTATAAGTAACTGGATCAACATAATAACCATATGTATTCGGAGATGTTTCATATGTAAGATTGTCCTTGTTTTCTTCAATGAGATCAATAAGGTAAGTCGCTTGATTTTCAGGATCTGATTTGTATACCATACCAGCAGAATCATCATAAAGTATGACATGATCAGCATCTAACGCTTCTGATAACTTATTTAATTCATATTGAGATAGGCCACCACTAGATTTTTCTTCTAAGACGATCTCCTTTTGAATTTCCCCATTTACAAGTGCTAAAATAATATCCAACCTATAAAAAACTTGATCTATATAAGCCATATCCCTATTAAATAGTGCATTTTCAATATTTGAAACAAAAAGCGATTGGCCCCATATGCAAAGAAAGCCGCCTACAGTCGTGATTAAAAATAATAGAATTATCATTCTTAAAAATGTTTTCTTCATAATACTTCTCCCAACAATGCAATCCATGCCTAAAAAAAAGGTAATGCCATTTCTTGACATTACCTTTTATACCCACTATAAATCGCTTTAATGAAATAAATAAAATCATTTTAAGATTGATTTGAATAGTGCTCCCATTTTTCATATAAATCAAAATAAGCAGCCTCATATGCTTCTTTAGTCTCATTTAGTGATTGGACTTTTTCATAGTCATCAAAATATTGAGTCATCTCATGTTCAATTGATTCGATTTCAGCCTCAAGGCGCTTCATTTCAACTTCAAGCTTCTCGATCATGAAAACATTCTTTTTCCTTGGACCAGAAACCGTCTTATTGGTACTTGTGTTTTGACTTTCACTTTCCACTTCAAGATTTTCAACATAATGTCCCCTTGTCTTAAGATTTTGAATGGGTTCATTTTGTTGGCTAGCCTGATCTAATTTTAAGGGTCTTTCCTTGGACTTACTTCTCAAGGCTTTATAGCTGTCATAATCACCTTCAATCAAATCGATTTTACACTTATTAAGCCACCAAATTTTATGGGCAAACTTATTAATAAAATGACGGTCATGTGATACAAATACCAGTGTCCCTTCATACTCCTCTATGGCATCTTCAATCCATTCTCTAGACTTTAAATCCAAGTGGTTGGTCGGTTCATCCAATATTAGGAAATTTACTGCCAGTGACATCATTTCGCAGAGCTTGAGTCTTGTTTTTTCACCACCTGATAAAGCACCAATCTTTTTAAAAACCATCTCTTGCTGAAATCTGTATTTTGCAAGGAGAGCACGTCCTTGTCCCTCAGTTAGGCTCAAGGCATCCATTATGAAGGCCAAGACCGTTAGGTTAGGGTTTTCAAAGACGATTTCCTGTGGTAAATATGCAATTTTCACACTTGGCGCAATACTGATATTCCCACTATCAAGTCCTATTTCTGCCATGATTAGCTTAAGCAAGGTTGATTTACCCGAACCATTATCACCTAAAATGGCAATTTGGTCCTTATAAAATACTTTTGTGGAAATGTTTTTAAGGATTGTCTTATCTAAAAAACGCTTCGTAACATCATTTAAGATCAACATTTCTTTGCTTCTTTGATTTATTGTCGAGAATTGATTGTTAATAACCATATCTTTCATAGGCTTATCAATCTTTGGCATACGCTCTATTCTCTTTTCAATCGCAAATGCTTGCTTGTGTAATTTGGGATTATCAGCCTGATTAGCCCATTGATGCAATCTCTTTGCAGCGGCTTCAAGCTGTTTTAATTTTTTCTGGTTTTGCTCGAATTGATTGAGTTGCTGCTCATACCGCATTTCTTTTTCAGCAGCATAGAAGGTATAGCCACCACCATATAAGTCAGCTTTGCCTTCTTTAATCTCAATGATCCGCGTTACAGTTTGATCTAGAAAATAACGATCATGAGAAATGATTAAAACGATGCCCTTAAATGTTTTTAAAAATTCCTCAAGCCACTCTATTGTCTCTAAGTCAAGATGATTTGTAGGCTCATCCAGCAAGAGCACGTTAACATCTTGGAGTAATATTTTTGCTAAGTTGACTCTGGTCTTTTCTCCACCACTGAGCTTCATATAGAATTGGTCTTGCATTTCAATAGGTATATTCAAGGTGTCACAAATCTGATCAATTCGATCTTCAATTTGATAACCATTACCATGTTCATATAAAAGCTGAAGTTTACCATACTTTTCAACCAGATAGGGATCCTCTAGCGTCTGAAGCTGAATTTCTATACTTCTCATTTCCTCTGAGATTTCAAATAATTTGTCGAATGCAGATTCAAGATAGGCTCTTACCCTTAAATTTTCATCCACTACTGGCACTTGCTCTAGTAGGCCAATTTTCGCTTCCCTTGATATGAAAATTTGACCAGACTCCCAAGGTTCAACATTTAATAACAACTTAAAAATCGTCGTTTTCCCGGCACCATTAGCACCAAGTATGCCTACTACCTCTGACTCATTTACATCAAACGTTAATTTATCCAGAACTTGATTAGCACCATAATATTTATCTATTTCATTTAATCCTATTTTTATCATTTTTAACCTCCTATAAGTTTTATGAGGTTTTAGGCATAAAAATACCCGTGTAAGGATATACACGGGTTAATATACTAACATCGTGACGTTCACTTACATAAAAACCTCAATTTTGGACAGACTTCCCCTACAGTTGTTGCAAAATATGCTGAGATATTTGCAATATAGTGTTCTAATCTATCTAATTGATTTCTGTTTTCACATAAGAACATAATAACGCCTCCAAAATAACTATATCACAAGTTAAATCACACTTCAACATGCAAAGAAAAACATCCTTAAAAACTCGTAATAGTCCCCAGTATCGTATTGGACTGTACATGAATCCAAACGCTTGACACCTGGATAATGTGAAGCCTTATTTGCCAATCCAGCATTAGAAAAGTTAATCTCAAACTTCATTTGCTCAGGTAGCTTCAAAGCACATGCTGATTTGGCGTGGCTATATTTTCTTATTGCATGGCGGCAACCTTCTTCAATTGCAATTAAAGCATCATTTGATGACATGGTTGTACAAGCATTTCCAGAGCATGATTTAACAGCAATCGTTGTGATTTCAGGAATGAGTGCTTTTGCTTCTTCACATATAGACTGGTCACCCGTGATTGCAATTACAGGGACATTATAATAAGCTGCTGTGTAAGCATTCATCATGAACTCGCTCATATACATTCCATTCATTTTAATCCATTTGATTGTAGTAGAATTCATTGTATGTGCAAGTGGACTCCCATCAGAGTATGCTCCCGAATGGTAACCGGTAAAAACTACAGCATCATAACCATTTTCAATACCCGACATCATTACAAGGGGATCACCAGTCCAAGCCCTGTGGATTAAGGTCCCATGAGGTAAATCTGAAATGTTGATATTTCTACCTGAATCATGGGCATCTTTCACCATGACACTTTCAACACCAAGCTCAAAAGCTGTTTCACAAACAACCTGTACTTCTTTGGTCATTTGCTTTTGAGACCATGCATAATCGCGATGACTTGCTTCTACCTCGTTCCAGTTCACAACGCCTGCAATGCCTTCCATATCTGCACTTATATAGATTTTCATATTAATCCTCCTCCTTAAACAAACTCAAGCAAATCTCACTTTGTAACATGACACCTAGGGCCAAACAGTCCTCGTCAATATCAAATGTATCCGTATGAAGAGCAGAAACAATATTTTTTTCTGCATTACCACAACCCAAATGATAAAAGGCACCTGGTGCATGATCTAAAAAGAACGAAAAGTCCTCCACACCAAGTGATGGCAATTTTTTTTCGAAGACATTTTTGTCGCCCAAAAGCGACTTTGCAACACGCTTTATTTTTTTCGCCACTTGGGCGTCATTTACCAAGGCCTGATAACCCTCTTTAAATGTGACACTCGCTGACCCTCCGTTTGCTGTGGCAATCGCCACCGAAATATCACTAATTTTCTGCTTTAATAAAGTTCTGATTTTTTCGTCAGTGGTCCTCATCATGCCAGACATTATGACTTCATCGCAAATGATATTGTCCTTTATGCCACCATTTATTTGAGTAATTGAAACGACGGCTTGGTCTAAAGGTGATATTTGTCGGCTCATTATACTTGAAATTGCAAGCTGTATCTGTGCCGCTATATGAATTGCATCGACACCCTTTTCAGGATAAGCACCATGAGCCGCAAGCCCTTTGACAACAATTTTCATTCCGTCAGAAGCCGCGTTCAATTTACCCTCACTGGTTTCAATTTGACCCACTTCCAAATATGGCATCACATGAAGTCCCAACACATAATCAACTTTTGGCCCTGTCATACACCCTTCATCAACCATTCTTTTGGCACCACCAACGGTCTCTTCAGCCGGTTGAAAAAATCCTTTAATAACCCCTGACCATGCGTTTTCGCATGCTTTCATATATTTTAAGGTTCCCAATAAAATAGTGGTATGCGCATCATGCCCACATGCATGCATCACACCTTCAATCTTTGATTTATAGGGGCTTTCATTAATCTCCTGTATTGGCAACGCATCAATATCAGCACGAATTCCGATGACCTTTTCAGCTAGTGTCGTTTTTGCCTTGCCTTCTAAAACGGCAACTACTCCAGTATCTGCAAACCGCTGATGGCTAATCCCCATCTCATCCAATAAAGTTTCAATCAAGTCTTGAGTATGCCATTCGCGTTCACTTAATTCTGGATTTTGATGAAGGTGTTGTCTTGTGTTACGGAGCCATAAATCATCTTGTATTATTTTCTGGTATACTTCTTTATCAAAATACATATAATCTCCCTCTTGGATCATCCTATTTAGATTTCCTTCTTCATAAATTAAAGTTATTCTAAATAATCGATCACCTTATATAC
>NZ_JBVBZF010000222.1:0-5922 GCF_057447755.1 Fusibacter sp.
AATAGATGAAATTGTAGAAATCAGAATCAACATTGACCAAGTAGACATTAAGGGTAAGGCAATCTTATTTGAAAGTGGTATTTATGCGAAGATTCCTTCAGACATTCCAGAAAACTTAGCTTTATCTGTACTTGACGTTGCGGGTGCTCCTGCTCAAACGGCTAAACTTGTAAAACCTGGCGACACTGTACTTGTTATTGGCGGTGCTGGTAAATCAGGTATGCTTTGTTTATACGAAGCAAAAAAACGTGCTGGTGTAACCGGTAAAGTAATTTGCTTACAGCATTCAGATAATGCAAAAGATAGAATCATGGGCGCGAATCTTGCTGACCACTATATCACAGCAGATGCAACAGATGCAGTAGATGTACTTGGAAAAGTTGAAGCGGTGACAAACGGTCAAATGTGTGATATCGTAATCAACTGCGTTAACGTGGAAAACACTGAAATGTCTTCAATCTTGGCAACTAAAGATGATGGTTTAGTATATTTCTTCAGTATGGCAACTAGCTTTACTAAAGCAGCTCTTGGCGCTGAAGGTGTTGGTAAAGACGTTCAAATGATCGTTGGTAATGGTTATACAAAAGGTCATGCAGAGATTACGCTTCAAATTATGAGAGAAAGTGCGACGCTTAGAAAAATTTACGAAGACTTGTATGCTTAAATGATTGCATACCCCTTCGGGCAAGAAGTCCTCGGCGATGCCTGCGGATTGCCCTGCATCGCACAGAATTACTAACGCATACGGCATGATGTAAATTTTGCTTGTGACTGGGATGAGGGGGACTTTTGGATGTACACGTCCTCGGCTGTGCCTGCGGATTGCCCTGCATCGCACAGAATTACTAACGCATACGGCATGATGTAAATTTTGCTTGTGCTTGGGATGAGGGGGACTTTTGGATGTGCATGTCCTCGGCGGTGCCTGCGGATTGCCCTGCGGTGCACGCAATCATTAAAGCATACGGCATGATGTAAATTTTGCTTGTGACTGGGATGAGGGGAGACTTTTGGATGTACATGTCCTCGGCGGTGCCTGACTTTCGAATCGTTTTACGGACGAATTTTAAAATTAATATTGTTACAAGTGATATGAAGTTATGAATAATTTAATCTGTTGATGTAAAATCTTGTATTGGTTCGGAGGTGCAATCCACAGGCGTAGCCGAGGACTCTTGCACCGAAGGGCTAATACATGATTTTCAACCAAATACAATCATGAAAAGTATTTTTAAAAGGGAGTTAATAACATGAGAAATTACAAAGAAATCGAAATGTGGAAAAATGTGACTCAAGAAGAATGGGATTCTTGGGAGTGGCAAGTAAGAAACAGAATTACGACTTTAGAAGATCTCAAAAAAATCATTACTTTAACTTCAAAAGAAGAAGAAGGTGTTGTTAAGACACTTGAAATTCTTAGAATGGGGATTACACCTTACTATGCCTTATTAATGGATAAAGAAGATGCAAAATGTCCAGTGAGAATGCAAGCAGTACCAACTATTAACGAAACATACCAATGTTCAGCAGATATGGATGATCCACTTCATGAAGATGGTGATTCACCAGTTCCAGGTTTAACACACAGATATCCAGACCGTTGTTTACTACTCGTTACAGATATGTGCTCTATGTACTGCCGTCACTGTACAAGAAGACGTTTTGCAGGACATAATGATGCCGCTGTAGGTACAGATAAAATAGATGCAGCAATCGAATATATTAAAAACACGCCAGTTATCAGAGACGTTCTTTTATCAGGTGGAGATGCACTTTTAGTTTCTGATGAGAGACTTGAGTACATCATCAGCAGATTAAGAGCGATTCCACATGTTGAAATCATCAGAATTGGTTCTAGAACACCAGTTGTTTGTCCACAAAGAATTACACCTGAACTCGTTAACATGCTTAAAAAGTATCACCCAATTTGGTTAAACACACACTTCAACCACTCTAAAGAAATTACACCTGAAACGAAAAAAGCTTGTACTTTAATGGCAGATGCAGGGATTCCATTGGGTAACCAATCGGTTCTTTTAAGAGGTATTAACGACAGCGTACACATCATGAGAGATTTAGTTCATGACCTTGTTATGATGCGTGTAAGACCTTACTACATCTACCAATGTGACCTTTCTATGGGTATCGAGCACTTTAGAACACCAGTTGCTAAGGGTATTGAAATCATCGAAGGTTTACGTGGTCATACTTCTGGATACTGTGTTCCAACATTTGTTGTTGACGCACCAGGCGGTGGCGGTAAGATTCCAGTAATGCCACAATATATGATTTCACAGTCACCAGAGCGCGTTATCCTTAGAAACTATGAAGGCGTAATCACAACTTATGCTCAACCAAATCCTTATGATCTTGAAAAAGAAGGTGCTGCTGAAACTGAAGCACAAAAAAATCACAAAATGTTTGGTGTGGGTGGTCTTTTACAAGGAAATCGTGTTTCTATAGAACTTAAAGAGCTTGAAAGAGCAAAAAGAAGCCACCACGAGTAATCGTTAATCTAGAATAAAGAAAAAGCATTTAGGAATGACATCGGAGGACAAAGCCATGAAAGCACTTTTTGAAAACGAATATAAAATATTTTCAATAGTAGGCATGGCAAAAAACGCAGGCAAAACGGTCACGCTCAACTATCTCATTGAACTTGCGAATGAAAATCAGATACGATTGGGGCTCACCTCTATAGGGAGAGATGGTGAGCGCCAGGATATCGTAACGCGTACGGAAAAACCTATGATTTTTATTACAAAGGGGACACTTATAGCAACTGCTGAAATGCTATTTAACATCTCTGAAGTAAAACTTGAGATTGTTGAAGTGACAGCCTATGAAACTGCAATGGGGAAAATCATCATCGGGCGGGCATTAAATGATGGTTATGTTCAGTTAGGCGGTCCAACGACAAATAACACTGTTAGAAAAGTTTCGGAAAAAATGATCTCACTGGGTGCAGATCGTGTATTGGTGGACGGTGCACTTGACAGAGCGTCATCTGCATCGCCGGCCATTACAGATGCATGTATACTCTCAACGGGTGCAGTTCTCAGTCGAGATATGAATAAAACCATAGAACAGACTGTACATCGGGCAAGCCTTTTTAAACTCGAAGGTCTCAATGACGATGGACTTAAGGCTCTTTGGGACAAGGTCGATGACGTAAAGGGTGTCTATATCATTGATGATGCAAATGAAATGACGCATCTTGATGCGCTAAAGACAGCGCTTCTATCGGGAAGAACAATCGGCACACATCTTGAAGAAAACAGTCAATATGTCTTTGTTAAAGGCGCATTGGTGTCAAAAACTTTAAAGGATATTTTAGAGTCTTCTCCTTATGCACGTCAAGTGACTTATGTAGTAGGAGATGCGACGAAAATCTTTATTGAGCAAAGAGATTGGAATTACTTTATGCGTGTGGGCGTCACAATTAAAGTGCGTTATGAGATTAATTTAATGGCCTTAACCATCAATCCATATGCCCCTTCGGGCTATTTTTATGATTCTGAGAGTTTTAGAGGGAAACTTTCAGAAGCACTAAAGGATTTAATGGTGGTTGATGTTATGACACTTTAAGGGAGGTCAGTATGTTTTTAAGTGAAAATCAGTATAATGACCTTGAACTTGAATTTATATTTGATCGTATAAAGGTAGAAACCCCTTATGGTGATCTTGAAAAAAGAAATGCACTACCCTTTAAACAAAGTGAAATCGGGGCTTTAGAGCAAGAGTTTGATGATCTTGAAAAAGTGATTCGGATGTTAACAGACAAAAGATATGAGCTTCTGGAACTTAAGAGCATTTTTAATAATATCAAGCAGCTTGGCGGAACCTATGAACGCATTGAGGCGGAAGAGACATTATCCGTGACGGAGCTCTTTGAAGTTAAAGTCATGGCAATATTGATGAAGCAGATTATTGGGGTATTAGATAAGATTCACTGGAAAGCTGAAGGGCTTAAAGACAGCCTTGACAATGTGGATGAAATCATAAAAATTCTTGATCCTGAAAAAACGGGCACACAGAGTTTTTATATCTATAATCTGTACTCTGAAACACTCAGGAGCATTCGAAGCGAAATAGAAACACAGAAAGTAAAAATCAGTAGACATACAGATCAAATAAAAGCGACTTTGGAAGAAAGAGCGCTTAAAATAAAGACCAATGGAGACATTCAGATTCAGAAGACAGCGCATGAAAATATGGCCTTTGCCATGGAAAATGAACAGCTTGAATACCAATCTGAAATGCCAACCACTGTGATATTCAGAATTAAACAAGACCCAGAAATCGTAAAGGCACTTGAATCTTTAACCATCAAGGAAGAGGAAGAAGAGTATCGTATAAGAACAGCATTGTCTTTAGCACTCAAAAAAGAACTTGAGATCCTTGTGGAGAATTCAAACAGAATTGGTAGAATCGATTATCTTATAGCAAGGGCGACGTTTTCAAAGGCATTTGATTGCGTTAGACCAAAGTTGAATACAGAAGGTAGAATTCAAATCAGTTCAGGGAGACATCTTAAGGTCGCTAATCGATTGGCACAAGAGAAAAAAACATATACCCCTGTGGATGTGGAAATTTCTAAAAGAGTAACCTTAATTACTGGTGCCAACATGGGTGGTAAAACGGTATCGCTGAAGATGATAGGCATCATTGTAGCCATGGCGCATTACGGTGTATTTGTACCTTGTGAATCTGCGGAAGTTAGCCTGTTTGACTTCATCTTTATATCCGTTGGCGATTCACAATCCATCGATATGGGCCTCAGTACCTTCGGGGGTGAGATTCATAAAATTGGACAAGTACTTAAAAGACAAATGCAGAAGGGGTTTATACTCATTGATGAACTTGCAAGAGGGACGAATCCGCTTGAGGGATATGCCATCTCAAGAGCATTGATTGAACATTTGTCTGATAGTCAATTTGTGACCATTATTACCACACATTATGATGGACTGACAAATATTGAGCATGTGGATCACTATCAGGTTAGAGGTCTTTCAAGTGTTGATTTTAGTGCACTTGAAGGTGAAAAAGGCATGGTGTTGTTGCACGAATTGATGGATTATAGACTGGCAAGGGTAAGTCAAATGAAGGCGATTCCCAAAGATGCCATTCGCATTTCTGAATTTATGGGACTTGATAAGAAAATTATTGATAATGCAAAAGTAATATTAGGAGGATCAAATGGTGAGTAAGTTAAATCTTGATTTTGGCGTCGTAGACAGCGCTAGAAAATCAGCGAGAATTATAGCTGAAGACACACAGAAATTTATTGAACGCCATACGACTGTAGCAGTTGAAAGAACGGTAGCAAGATTACTTGGTATCGATGGCATTGACGACCTTGAAAGACCACTTCCAAATGTTGTGATTGACAACATTAAGCATGGTGGCGGTTTGTCTGAGGGAGCATCATTCTGGATTGGAAATGCAATGGTAGCGCTTTCTAAAACACCTCAAGAAATTGCTGAAATGGTCGCAAAAAATGAACTTGATCTTACAAAGGTTGAGATGCAGGATCGTTCTAAGATCAAAGCTGCAATTGAAGAAGTCGCACAAAAAATGGTGGATCGCATTAGGGACAACCGCGCTAAAAGAGATGAGTATTTAAAGACTTTAGGCGAAGGTCCAAAGCCGTATTTATATGTAATCGTTGCAACAGGCAATATCTATGAAGACGTGCTTCAAGCACAAGCTGCTGCAAGACAAGGTGCGGATATCATCGCTGTAATCCGTACAACAGCACAAAGCTTACTTGACTATGTTCCATATGGTGCAACAACTGAAGGTTTTGGGGGTACTTATGCAACACAAGAAAACTTCAGAATCATGAGAAAAGCACTTGATGAAGTGGGTGAAGAAGTTGGTAGATACATCAGACTTTGTAACTACTGTTCAGGATTA
>NZ_JBVBZF010000223.1:0-5889 GCF_057447755.1 Fusibacter sp.
ATAATCGAACATTTTTGCTTCAAAACAAGCATAAATATAACTACCAAGTGGCCGCACTTATTACCATTACGGACTATAAGTTGTTAATTGGCTATTTTGACAAAGAGTTTTTAGACCTGCTCATAAGCACTCTGGTTAGAAAGCTTGAAAACCTAGTTGACTATGGGAACCTATTTCAGTGGAGTGAAAATCAAATTCTTGTGCTTTTAAGAGACCACGAAGAAGCTGTGGATGCACATTTTCAACAGGCAATTATGCATTTATATGATGAGATGACTCAGAATATCTTAATAGTAAATCAGATGATTCGTCCTGAACTCGCGATAACTTGGACGCATTCTAAAGGTGAAGAGCAGGATATGCAAGGCGATTTACATAATTTAGAAGCAACCTTGACTTATGCTTTAAAACGGGATATTAAGGTTCTCGAGTATTCTCAAAAGCTTGAAATTGAATTTGAACGCTCTAAGCAGATTGAAATGCTCTTAAAGGATGCCATAATGAATAACGAGCTTTTCGTGTTATATCAACCTATTATTGACATCCAAGAAAATATTGTAAAAGGCTTTGAAGCCCTTGTCAGGTGGCAAAGTCCAATGCTTGGCATTATCCATCCACTGGAATTTATCTCAGTTGCTGAGACTAATCAAACAATTTTAAATCTGGGTCTCTATGTTGCAAATAAGGCTTTCGAATTGTTTGAGGAAATTAAAGATGACTTTCCCGGCATGATCATGGCCATTAATGTCTCTGTGGTTCAGTTAATGGATCAACACTTTTTCGACCAGATTCATAGCCTATGTAAACGCTATGGACTGTCACCAGATCAAATTGCACTTGAAATTACAGAGTCACAAAACCTCTATAATATTTTTAACGTCACTCAAAATTTAGGAAACTTTAGAAAAGAGGGTTACCTGATTTCGATAGATGATTTTGGAACAGGATTTTCTTCCTTGTCCAGAATCAATGAAATTAATCCCGACTTCATTAAGATTGACAAGGCATTTTTTGACTCGATTGAGACTTCCATTCAGTCTACTCTTTTGACCAATGGGATTATTGCCTTTACAGATCACATTGGATTAAATGTTATCGCAGAAGGGATTGAAACTGTTGAACAGCTCATATACCTTAAGAATCAAAATGTAAGATATATTCAGGGCTTCATTTTTAGTTACCCCTTAAGTGATATGCAAGTAAGACAAATGATTGAAACGCCAATAGATATAGAGAGCGTATTTTCTGAGGAAGTAAATGAAGACCTAAAGTTGCTTAAAAAATTTGATGAAAGCATTATGAATGAGCATATACAGTTAAAAGATTTAAGTTATGTTGAGTTTGATGAAAATCTTAAGATATTGAGCTGTAGCCGTTCCTTCATGGAATTGACAGGCTATGAGTTCGAGTCGATTATTAAAGAGACCATCCCCTTCTTTTTCGTTGAAGAAGATGGTGATATTTGGGTGGATTTGTATAAAAAATCGCCACATGCCTTTATGACGAGTATTGTCACCTCGTTTGGAAAAGAAATCCGTGTTATGGTCAATAGTAGGATGGAATATGATGAGAAGATCAGCAGTAATAAGATTTATTGTATTATCAAAGATCTGTCAGATCAGGCCAATGTCATTCAACAATTTCTATTGGAACAAGAGTCTTTTATCAAATTCTTTGAATTTTCGCCTCTGCCAAGTATTGTTTGGGAAGATGATTTTAACATAGTCGTTTCAAATGAACATGCCTTACAATTCTTTAAAGATCCCGAAAACAAAAGAAGTAGGCTTAACTTGAAAAATCTTCTAAGCGAAGAGGCGTTCAAGGAGTTCAGTTATTACTATAATCGCCTATTTGCAGGATTTGCACAAGAATTTACCATGTCAATCCTAGATAACAATGATAATGTTCACGAGACGCTCTGGTATAATGCGCCAATTTTAGATGATAATGACGAAGTGAAACAAGTGCTAACGATTATTCAAGACTTGACTGAGCTCAATAGACAGACCGAAATTTCTAGAATATTGAGCAATGCGGCGGATTTGTCAGACAGACTTATCATTTATACCAATGAAGTAAATGAGATATTATTTGCAAATAGAAAGACCATTGAAATGTTTGATTTAACAGAATATGGTTTTAACGTTTATTCAATGGACGATCTTGACATTAAGCTAATTGATAAAAATAGTGCAAGTGTTAAAATTGAGGCACTGGGATATGAACCTTGGTCAGGTGTCGCTCAGATTAAGGATAAAAACGGGAACATTAGAATTTATGATGCTCTGAGAGATGGTTCCTATTACAAGGATGCCAAACTCATTAAGGGCTTCCTATTTACCTTTAAGGACAGACATGATGATTTTAAAGACCAGCAGGAAATAGACGTCCTTAAAAGGGCTTTACTTGAACAGGACCGTCTGGTTTCCATGGGAAAACTCATTGCAGGGATTGCGCATGAGATTAATAATCCTTTGAGTTACTTGTTGAGCAATACCCAGTTCCTGATCGATTCTCAAGACGAATTGAGAAAAGTACTACCAGATGATTCGGACTTGATGGAAGATTTAGAGGATGTCTTTGGCAGTTTCAATGAAGGGCTCAACACCATAAAGACCATCGTATCCGATTTAAAAAGCTATTCGCGAAAAGATGATGAGAGTCAAAAGTCAGACTGTGATGTGAACTCAATTGTCTTGCAGACCTTGAGGATCGCGCATAATGAAATCAAGTACACCAGCCTTGTCAATCTTGATTTAGACAAGGATTTGCCTCACATTATGGCAAACAGTTCTAAACTCCAGCAGGTATTTTTGAACTTGATTATCAATGCAAACCATGCCATTATGGCCCAGTATGAAAATGGTATGGGTGAAATCACCATCAAGACACAATCTGAACCAGACAGTATCATTTGCACGATTGAGGACAATGGAATTGGAATGGCGCAAGATGTTTTAGAACATATTTTTGAAGCCTTTTACACCACCAAGGAAAAGGGTATAGGAACCGGTCTTGGCTTATCCGTTTCAAAAGAAATCATTGAAGAATACCACAAGGGTGAAATTTGGGTTGAAAGTACAGTTGGAATTGGGACTAAGTTTTCAATTAAATTGCCTTTGGCAGAGGCAGTGGAACAATAGTTTCTTCCCTAATAGTGGTAGACGTTTATATTGATGTATGGTAATCTTTAGTTAATAGACAAAACCTGAAGACGAGTTTATTAACTCGTCTTATTTTTAATCCATGTAAGCACAAGTAGAAAAGGAAGGCAATTTGGAAAATCAATTTAGTAATTTAGGGATATCAGAACCAATCGTTAAAGCGCTTGATAAAATGGGCTTTACAACACCAACAGACGTACAGAGGAATTCTATTCCTCATATTTTGGCATCAAAGGATTTGATCGTCATGTCTAAGACCGGAAGTGGGAAAACAGGTGCCTTTGGCATACCCGTATTACAGTCTGTGGATGGGATGACAAATGAACCACAAGCCTTGATTCTTACCCCTACAAGAGAACTGGCAGTTCAAGTAGATAGTGATCTTAAACTCATGTCCAAGAATTTAAAGCTCAGAACAATGGCAGTTTATGGACAACATAATATCAATACTGAAATTGAAGCGATTCAAAAGGGCGTTTCGGTGGTCACAGGAACACCAGGAAGAGTGTTCGACCATATTTCAAAAAAAACACTTTCGACCAAGGCCATCAAATATCTCATTCTAGATGAAGCAGATAGAATGCTAGATATGGGCTTTATCGATCAAGTGGTGAAAATTATCAAGGCCTTGCCTAAAAACAGGGTAACCCTCTTATTTTCTGCAACCATGCCAAGTGAAATTCAAAAGATATGCCGTGAGTACATGAAAGACCCTATCACGATTGAGCTAGAGTCCGACACGAAAACCGTAGATACTATAAAACAGCTTTACTACCGTGTAAAACCCGATGAGAAAAGGACACAATTGGATCGTATTTTAAAAATTGAGCAGCCTGATAGCTGTATGGTTTTTTGTAATACGAGACACACTGTTGATCGCGTTCATGACTATCTTTATCACAGAGGATATGTGGCAGATTCATTGCATGGGGCAAATACTCAAAGAAGTCGTACGCGAACGATTGAAAACTTTAAGAAGGGCTCACTACAAATTCTCGTGGCAACAGATGTTGCAGCACGTGGTATTCACATTGATGACCTGACTCTGGTAATCAATTACGATGTACCTTCTGAGAAGGACAGCTATGTTCACAGAATCGGTAGAACCGGTCGTGCAGGAAATGGCGGGAAAGCAATTACCCTTGTCACTTCATCGGATATCAGAAGTCTATATGAAATTGAGGAACATACAGGGGTTCTTATAGATGAAGAAGAATTGCCAACTGATGAAATGGTCAGAAATGCGATTTTAAATGCAAATGGCAAGTGGGTTGGTATTGAACCGAAGCCAAGAACACAGTCTCATCACAATAAACCGACACAATCACATCACGGGCGTACTTCATCTCAAAATGCAGGTAAAGATAGAAATTCAAATCGAGATTATAAACCTGTTAAAGGTCAAAAGAACTATAACTCAGAAAACCGTTCCAATACTTCTGGACGTCCTAAGCAGGATGGTCAAGGGAATAAGACGTCTCAAGCAAGAAATAATAATCAGGCGAGACCGCCGCATCAACCAAGATCAGGTAATGCATCAAGGCCTGCAGGTTCATCGAGACCGTCTGGTTCGTCAAGACCCAACACTTCCGCTAGACCACCACAAGCAGGGACTTCGACTCATGATCAAAGACCTCTATCACAAGGGCAAAGACCATCCACATCAAAAGCAAATACAGGTCTAAGACAAGCGCCGCAAACCATAAAGCCATCAGCTTCTGCGGTAAAAGCGCCAACGCATTCGCCTAAGGTCGATCAAAGTGTAAATTTAAGTGCTACAGCACCAAAGAAATCATTCTTTAAAAAGATTGTAGATCGCTTTAAAGGCGTAAAATAGAAGAATAAGCATCCATTAGGATGCTTATTTTTTGATTGAAACAAATGCAATCATCATGAAGTCTCATTTAGTGTTATTAAAAGAGATGTTTTCAATTTGATCAAATGCTTTTTTTAGTGTTGGAATATCCACGGTACAAGCGATGCGTATATATCCTTCGCCGCAATCTCCAAAGGCATTTCCTGGGATCGTTAGAACTTGTGCTTGATCTAGCAGAAGTTCGCTCACTTGTGAAGAGGAGAGCCCCGTTTTTTTGATATTGATAAAGAGGTAAAAAGTGCCTTTTGGTTCTGGGACCTTCATCCAAGAGATGGCATTTATCCTTTTGGCGGCGTAGAGAACTCGCTCCTTATATAATTCTATTGCCGGACCTTGTATCGTCGAGCGGTTTCTAAGGGCATAGACTGCGGCGCGTTGAGATATTGAAGGTGCTGTAAAGACGACATTTTCGTTGATGATTTGACAGGTCTTGATAATCATTTCAGGAGCAACAAGGTTGCCCACACGCCAGCCCGTCATGGTATAGTCCTTGGAAAAGCTGTTGATAATGATCAAGCGGTCTTTGATTTCAGGAAAAGTCACCAAGGAAATGAAATCTTCTTTAAAGGTGTAAGCCCCATAGATTTCGTCAGCAATAATGATAAGGTCATGATCAATTGCCAGCTGTACGACCCCTTTCAAGGTCTGGTGGTTAAAAACGGCACCTGAGGGATTGTTGGGTGAGTTGATGACAATCGCCTTGGTGCGTTCACTAATGGCGTGCTCGACGCTTCTGAGATTAAGTTGATAATCTTCGTCCTCAAGGGTGTCCACCACAATGGGTAAGCCTCTTGCCAGTTCTATCTGTTGGGTATATGGGGTGAAAAAAGGTGCATGGATGATGACTTC
>NZ_JBVBZF010000224.1:0-5884 GCF_057447755.1 Fusibacter sp.
ATACATTTTATCATGAAATAGAAGGTGGCAATCATGCACAGTTTGGCGATTACGGTTTTCAAAAAGGTGATCAGGTTGCGGATATTGACCAACAAACACAGCAAGAGGAAGCCCTTGAAGCGAGCTTGGAATTTTTAAGAGGCATTTCTGACACGGATAAATAATAAGGTAAATTTGACAAATTAAATCAAATAAGAAAAGCTAAATAAAATACGAAAAGCTAAATCAAGTACGAAAAACTAAATCAAGTACGAAAAATAACCCTGTGGTCTATGATCTTTGAATTAATTCAGAATCATAAATCGCAGGGTTTTATGTTGATATTAGGTTTTATGTTGATATTAGGTTTTATGTTGATATTAGGTTTTATGTTGATATGAGTGTTCTATTTACAATATGCAATCTTTAGGGGGATAACCAAATTTTAATCTCTATCTATTTTAAATGGTCTGGAATGACATCTTGTCTAACGAGGTCTTCATAGGTCTCTCTCTTGACGATCTCATAGGCATTTTCACCTGAAACCAAGACAACAGCTGGGATTAAGTGTTTATTATAGTGGGATGCCATGGAGTAGTTATAGGCACCTGTACTGAAGACTGCAACAATGTCACCGGATTCTGCGCTTGGAAGTGGCAGATTTTCCACGAGAATATCTCCTGTCTCACAGCATTTACCACAGAGGGTCACTTCGCCAGTGGTTGCCTCTAGAGGTCTGTTGGCAAGAAGCGCATTATATTTTGCCTGATAAAGGGCAGGTCTGATATTATCGGTCATACCCCCATCCACAGCTACATAGGTTCTGATGTCTTTGATTTCTTTGACAGCACCCACAGTGTATAGTGTCGTTCCCGCTTCACCGATGATAAATCTACCGGGCTCAATACAGATTTTAGGTCGGACTAGACCCTGTGTCTGGCAATATTGATCAATGGTATCCACAATGGCATCTGTGAAATAGCCGATACTTTGTGGTGCACAGGTATCTGTGTACTTGATTCCAAAGCCACCACCTGTGTTGAGCTCAAGGATATCATAATTGTAATCCGCTTTAACGCGCTTGATAAGGTCTAGGGCTACCATAGTCGCTTTCACATGAGAGGTGTGGTCGAAAATTTGGGAACCAACATGGAAATGGAAACCTAAAAAATTTAAAAAAGGTGCATCTATTGCCGCTTTCACTGCAGGCATGATGACGAAGTCGTCTAGTGAGACCCCAAATTTAGAATCCTTCTTTCCTGTGGCAATATAGTCATGTGTTGAGCTGTTTACGCCTGGTGTAATCCTAAAGAGAATGTTCATTTCAGTTTGATGTTTTTGAGCGATAGAAGCCAGAAGCTCAAGTTCGTGTGTATTGTCCACCACGATTCTGCCAACCTTGTTGACCACAGCCATTTCGAGTTCAGAAGCAGATTTGTTGTTACCGTGGAAAATAATGCGAGACATAGGGAAGTTGGCATTCATGGCTGTATAGAGCTCGCCGCCTGATACAACGTCCATATAAAAACCCTCTTGGTCCACAAGTTTAACGAAAGCTGTGGTCAAGAACGCCTTGCTGGCATAAGCTGCAATTGTGTTGGGATGCTTTTCAAGGAATTGGCTTCTGATTTCGCCGAATTTTTCTCGGATTGTCGTTTCAGACAAGACATAGAGCGGTGTTTTATAAGTTTGAGCGAGCTTAAGTGCGTCACAGCCTTCTATAAATAAGGTTTGATTTTTAATTGAAATGTGTTGATGCATATTACCCTCCAGAAATTTGACTTAATTAATTACATCATAGTCTGTGTAATCTAACTTTGTATTATATAAATGCAAGATAGATGCCAAAATAAAACAACTGTGATAGAGGGCGTGATTTTTTGATTAAAAAAGGTTGAATGAAAGTCTCGGATTCAATATAATGTAATCAAATGAAGAGTCCGAGAAAGAGGAAAGCCATGAGACAAGATTTGACTATGAAAATTTTGGATGAGATTGATGAAGGCATCATCTACCTAAACGACCAAAAAGAAATCGTCTTTTTTAATGACAAAGCCAAGGCAATCACTGGAATAACCCTAAAGAGTGAACGTCACCACCCTGCTGGCAGATTAGAAAAGGGCGACATCGTCATCTTGATGACCAACCGATTTGGCCTTGATGACGGGCCGCTCAATCAAGAAGCACTCGAAAAAATTCAATGCCAAATACCGGAACTTACAAAGGAAGAAGCCCTCATTGCAGTGGGGATTTACGACAATCCTCAAATCAAGGGCATTCATAAGGTGTGGGGACAGTCCGAATTGTTGGACTTATTAGACCTGAAAGTCAGATTTCTCGGAAATCAAATTCACTGCAGTATTGATCAAAATGAGAAGATCATGTCCATCACGGTTAATGCAGATACCTTTGAGCAGAATTATGCAAAGGCGTATGGTCATATGGTTATTATCAATGGTGAGACGGGCCAGGTGAAATTCTTTCAAGACAAGGGATACACCATTCGCAAGGAGAGTATTTTGGAAATCTTGGAGGGAGGGTCCTTCCGTTCAAAGGGCAATCTGGAAAACGGGATAGAGGTTGAAGGCATGCTCTTGTCAAAGCTGTTTGAATCAGATCCCTTATTTTCAGCGCTGGAGCGTATCTATGAGGATCGGGATGGCCTAAGACAGGAAACCTCATCCAACTCTTTTTTCCTAGACATAAACCTAAGACCTATGTATTGCAGGATAAGCCCTATTTTTGAGGGTGGCGGCCTTGAAGGTGCGCTTATCAAACTTAGAGATTTATCAGAAATGAGTGGGCTACTAACAGAGCGGAACGAAATCCTCAAAAGCATCGAAGCCTTAAGCGCCCAGTCAAATCTTTCAACAGACCAGGAAGCCCTTGAGAAATTCAGTGCCTTTATCGGTAACAGCAACGCCATCAGAAGTGTAAAGTATCTGGCCAATCGTGCCACTGAAATAAAATCAAACGTCCTGATTACTGGAGAGAGCGGGACTGGTAAAACCTATTTGGCGCGTTTGATACACGAACATAGTGGCCTTAAAGGGGCCTTTGTTGAGGTCAACTGTGCGGCAATTCCCCAAAGCCTGTTTGAAAGTGAGCTCTTTGGTTATGAAAGTGGGGCCTTTACAGGTGCAGACCGAAGAGGGAAAAAGGGCTATTTTGAGATGGCGGACCAAGGAACCTTATTTTTAGATGAAATTGGTGAAATCCCTCTAGAAATTCAAGTAAAGCTCTTGCAGGTCTTACAGAGTAAAAGCTATTACAAGGTAGGTGCCAGTGTGGCTTCCAGTGCCAACGTCAGGGTCATCACCGCAACCAACCGCTCCTTGTTTGAGGCCGTTAAGCAGGGTAAGTTCAGAGAGGACCTCTATTATCGCATCAACGTTTTTCCGATTCATATGCCATCTTTGGCGGCAAGGCGAGAAGACCTCTACATGATCATCAACGACTTGATGAAGAAGATTTGTCAGCGACTCGAAATAGAAGAAAAGCCCCTTTCAGGTGAAGCCTTCAGTCGATTGCTCAACCATTCTTGGCAGGGCAACATCAGAGAGCTTGAAAATGTACTGGAGCGAGCAATCGCTGTAAGTAAGAGTAATATCATCTACCCTGAGCATATCAGCATGATCCAGCCTGACCAAAGGGAAGCCCTCTTTGCTTATGAGGGGATGAATTTAAAAGAGCGCCTTGAAGCCCACGAAATTCAAATTATTCGTGAAACCTTAAAGCACTCTGGTAGTAATAAAGAAGCCATGGCCTTGCTTGGATTATCCAAGTCGACCTTCTATGATAAGCTTAAAAAATATCATTTGGAAGCAGAATCTGATATTGAATTTGACAATTGATCCAGTAGTTTTTCAGCGATGCCCTTTTTAATTGAGGCTTCAAGGGTCAAGGCGACAATCTGGGAAACAAGGGGCTCTAGGCTGTCCTTGTCCTCTGCCGACTCATGATTTGGGTCTGGATAGGTGTCCTTTATGTTCTTTAATATGGTATCTTCAATCGCTTTGAAGCGTCCATATGGGGATGCATCAAGGGTGTGAAGGGCCTTTATGAGTGCCTGAGTATCTTGGATTGACAGCACTTGCTTAAAGGCGTAGACCATAGCCAGATCCATAAGGGCCTCTTTGGAATACTTTTTCTTAATAGGCGGCGATATCACATCAGCCTTCACATAATTGTTGATCATGGTCTTGGTAAAGATGGGTTCTTTAGCCGTGCGTTTATTGGCCCCAATCTGGGACTCGAAGAATTCAAGAACTTGATCCATATAGAGTTGAATATCGGGAATATCTTCGCTCTTAATGGTTTGAATGTTCATCACATCAGGTTTTGTTTGCATCAGTTCACCTCAATGATTATATTTAACAACAGTATAACATAAAAAAAACTTGAAATATAGAATACAACGTGATAATATATCGATATAATCAAACGTAGTAATCAATACTACATACAAAAGTGGGTATGCGTTACTTGCTATGTTTAGACTTTAATTATGAACTTAAGGAGGCTCATATGAGAGAACCTATCAATACATTGACTCATCTCTTGGGCATTATCATGTCGTTTGTTGGACTTGTGGTGATGATTATCAATGCAGCTATGAAACACAACGTGGTTTACCTTGTCGGTGGCATTATATTTGGAATGAGTATGATTGCACTTTACAGTGCTTCTACAATATATCATTGGTTTAATGGGAAAAAGGAAATTATTTTGAGACTGCGCAAGCTAGACCATGCCATGATCTTTGTCTTAATCGCAGGCACCTATACCCCAATTTGCTTGACGGCACTTAAAGGCACCCTGGGGACTTCCTTGCTCATCGCGGTTTGGGCCCTGGCGATTGTTGGAATCGTCATGAAGGTCTTGTTCATTCACATGCCGCGATGGCTGTCTGCAGGAATGTACCTCTTCCTTGGCTGGATCAGCATCCTCTTTATCTATCCACTCTTCAAGGCCCTGCCCTTTAACGGTTTTATGTGGCTAGTCTTAGGCGGAATCTTCTACACTGTGGGTTCAATCTTCTACGCCACTAAGTCAGAAAAGATTAAGATTGGCAAGTTTGGTTTTCATGAAATTTTCCACTTGTTCATCTTGGCAGGAACCTTTGCACACTTCGTCCTGATCAACAATTACATTATGATCGACATGCCAAAACCTTTTTAAATAGGCTTGGTGGTCACGAACGCGATACTCAAATGAAAACCCCTTCACCTGATTTCAATTAAGAAATTAGAGGAAGGGGTTATTTTAATGTGCAAGCGCTCGCTTTTCAATAAACTTTACGATGAGAATTTTGACAATGGCTCCAAGTGGAATTGCCAGTAGGATACCCAGTAAGCCGCCAAAACCGCCACCAATGGAGATGGAGAGGATAATCCAAATGGGCTTGAGGCCGATGTAATTTCCCATGACCTTTGGTCCGACGATACTGCCGTCCACCTGTTGCAGGATTACGATAAAGACAGCTACCCAGAGGGCTTTCACAGGGTCGTACATAAAGGTCGTCAAAATGGCTGGTACCGCACCGATGAAGGGACCAAAATAGGGAATTACGTTTGTGAGACAGATGATGAAGCCAAGAACGATGGCATATTTGACACCCATAAGGCTGAGGCCAAGGAAGGCCAAAATGCCGATGATGATTGCTTCAACGATTAACCCCGTAAGGAAGTGGGAGAAGACATTGTTCACATCCCCTAAAAAATTGAAAAAAGGAGTGGCCCTATCCTTGGGGATAAAGGCATGTGTCAACTGGGTGAAGTTCTTCTTTAGGGTTTCTTTGTCTGCTAGCATATAGATGGATATGATGATGCCCAGTATGATGTTGAAGAAAACCATGGCAAAGCCAAGGAGGCCTTCGATGATGTTGGTGAGGAGCATGTTGCTG
>NZ_JBVBZF010000225.1:0-5860 GCF_057447755.1 Fusibacter sp.
AAGGTGGTTGCTGATTATATCAGTGAAAATCAACTCGAAACATATACCCCAAGCAGAGAAATATACTTAAAGGGGCCAGGAATGCTTTTAAAGGGAAATCCTGAAAAATATGAAACTGAAATTCTAATTCCTATTAAATAAGGCGGAATTTGCTTTATACATCAAAATGTGTTATAATGCATAAGGCAATTAAACATGAAGTAAGCATTTGTAGTAACTTAGATTGCGAGCGTGAATATGCATTTATATCTGTAGATTTGCGTAAGTCTTCTGATTAGAAGTGAAAGAATGCCCAAAAATGATTTTAAGAACTGGGGTCTGTACAGGTTCGAAAGGACATGGACTATACTATCTTGGATGGTATAAAGTGAGGCATTATTGTCGAAGCTTAGACACTCTAACTCTTTGATTTTTCAAAGTGTTAGAGTGTCTTTTTTTTTTATAAAAATAAACAAAATGAAGGGAGTAACAATTTAATGAGTCAAAAATTAAGAACTGTGGCTGAAGAAAAACTTTTCAGTCGAAATTTCACAAAGTTTGGGATGGATATGAATCCTGTAGTATCAATAGGTGCAGGACTAATCGTCATTCTATTTGCCTTTTTCGCCTTTGTGGATTTAGAACGCGCCAATGCGGTATTTAACGTCATCAATAATTTAATCGTATCAAACTTCGATTGGTTATTTGTTTTAAGCAGTAATTTCTTTATCTTAGTAAGTCTGATTATGGCATTTTCCAAACTAGGTCATGTAAAAATAGGCGGTGTAGATGCAGAACCGGAATTTGGTAATTTCTCATGGTATTCAATGCTGATCTCAGCGGGTATGGGGATTGGCCTGATGTTTTGGTCAGTTGGTGAACCCCTATATCATATGATGCAGACACCACCGATTTTCCAGAGTGGTATGAGTGATGCCCAAGCAATGGCAACAACCTTCTTCCACTGGGGATTACACCCATGGGGAATTTATGCATTAATATCACTTGCACTCGCCTTTTTTGCTTATAATAAGAAGTTGCCATTGTCATTAAGGTCTGTGTTTTATCCATTGCTCAAGGACAAAATATTTGGTTTTTGGGGCGATTTAATTGATATTTTAGCAGTTGTTTCTTGTTTGTTTGGACTTGCAACCTCATTGGGATTGGGTGTTCAGCAAATTAACAGTGGCTTGAATTATTTGTTTGGTGTTGATTTTAATGTGACGACACAGGTTTTATTGATTATTGGTATTACTGGACTTGCAACCATGAGTGTTGTTTCAGGTCTAGATAAAGGGGTCAAAATTTTATCAGAACTCAATATAAAACTGGCTGGTATTTTTATGCTTGTAGTGTTAATACTAGGTCCGACAGGCTATTTAGTAAAGCTGTTCAGTAATTCTTTAGGATTATATATCAATGATTTTGTCAGCTCATCCTTTTTTGTAAGCACAGATGGTAGTGGTTGGCAAGCGAGTTGGTCGGTATTCTATTTGGCATGGTGGATTTCGTGGTCGCCATTCGTAGGGATGTTTATTGCGAGAATTTCTAAAGGGAGAACCATTAGAGAATTTGTACTGGCTGTCCTTATTGTGCCATCGCTATTATCTTTTGTTTGGTTGACCGTTTTTGGCGGTACAGCGATTCAAATTAACACATTAACATCAGGTGCCTTATTTGAAACAGTTGGTAATAATTTGCCGGTTGCTATCTTTGAAATGATTCAATATCTTAATATTCCACTACTGGAAGGTGTGGTTAAAACATTGTTATCCATAGCGGGTACAGTACTTGTTATTTCATTCTTTGTCACTTCAAGTGACTCGGGATCTCTTGTGGTTGATAACATCACTTCAGGTGGTAAACTTAAATCTCCGGTTGCCCAGCGTGTTTTTTGGGCAAGTATGGAAGGTGTTGTTGCAATTGTGCTTCTACTTATTGGTGGCGAAACAGCTTTAAAAGCCCTTCAAACAGCTGTAATTGCAACAGGTTTGCCTTTTGCAATCATTCTGATTGTAATGAGTTTCTTACTTCTTGGCAGTGTTCAGAAAGCTTACAAGCGACAAAAGTTCATCAGAGATTTGGACCACTTTGAGACTATGATGGGTGAATTTGAAGAGCAAGAATCTGAATCGGCATAACTTATTGAGTTTATTTCTAATATTCGATAATAAGTTAGGAAGTAAATGAATGAGGAAAAAAATAAAGGCACTTAATTAATCAGAAATAATTAGTCAGAAATAATTAACGAAAAAAATGAACCCTCATCTGTGGTTTGATCTTGTAAAGTTTTGTTAGGTATAAAAACCAACAAAAGAAAGTAGATCAGATTACAGGTGGGGGTTTTAATGTTTATAAGCACTATAAGTATTTAATTACGATCAGCACTACAAGCACAACCGATACTGCTACACTGCCAGCACTGCCAGCACAACCAGTACTGCATACATTACCAGCGTTAATAGCACTTAAGCCATACATAGCATTTAAGACGATTAAACGCTGTTTAGATTATATTGTATGAAGGTTCAGTTTAACCTTCAAGGTCTTTTTTCAAACGCTTCATGGCAAATCTCGTATAGATTAAGGCAATAATCACGGCACTCCAGTTATTGATGACGATTCCCCACCAAACACCTGTAATGCCCATCCCCATAACGTTTCCAAGGAAGTAAAAAAGTGTTGAAGGGATAAGTATTTGTCTGTAGAGACCGATTAAAACAGCAAAATTTGGTTTTTTAATGCCTTGAAGAACCGATATTAGGACATTCAGAATGATATAGGTTGGAAGGGCAAATACTTCTATTCTAAGATAATGTGTACCAGCCATGATAACACCATCGTTGTCGTTAAAGAGAGCGATGACATAAGGTGCCAAGGGATAAATAAGGAAAGCACCAACAATCATCATACCTACGCCAATATATAGTGCCGTTCTTTGGGTTTCTAGGATGCGTTGATAGAGCTTTGCACCGTAATTTTGACCAGATAGGGTTAGGGCTGCAATATTTAAACCTAATGCAGGTAGTAGAACCAGTTGTTCCACTCTAACAGCTACACCATATGCAGCGATAGTGACGGAACCCGCATATTTGAGAACGAAGAAGTTGATGACAAAGACACCAAGGGCAATGGTCATCATGTTCAAACTTGCTGGAAAACCCTGCTGAAATAATTGTAAAACAACTTGAGGTTTGAAGCGTTCAGCCTTGAATAGGCTCAACTTAAATATTGGGCTTTTTTTAAGTCTTGATATCATGTAAACTGAGCCGATAGCTTGTACGATTACAGTTGCCAGAGCAACACCTGTTGTACCGAGCTTGGGAAGTCCAAACCATCCAAAGATAAAAAGAGGGTCTAAAAATAAGTTCATAAAAAAGCCAATGATCAAGAAGTTCCTATAGGATTTTGTATCCCCTTGAGCATTTAACATGGCATTGAGTACAGAATTTAATATAAAAAAGACCGATCCATAAAAAATTGTATTGGTATATTGAATGCCAAGTGTTTTAGAGAGCCCACTTGCACCAGATAGATTAAATAAATAAGGCACAATTAAGGGGGCAAATAAGGAAATCAACAATGAGAGACAAAATCCAAATAGAATGGCGTTGTAACTTAAACTGTGAAATTTTTCTTGATCCTTTTCACCCAGTGCAATAGCGCTTAAAGCGGTTGCGCCACTGCCTATACCAGAACTCAAGGCAAGAATAATAAAAAATATTGGAAATGAAATGGTCATGCCTGCAAGTGATTCAGTGCTAAGCTTACCAGCGTAGTAAGTATCAACAACATTAAAAAGCGTGTTGAAAAGCATGCCGACACTGGCCGGAATGGCAATTCTTCTAATATGGGAAAAAATAGAACCTTGGGTTAAATCAATATCGTTCATATAGCCTCCTCTAAACAGTTGAGAACACATCTCATTTTATACCCCGTTTTAGGCTTTATATGCCATTTGTCTCTTCTTTCCAATGATTAGGTGTGCTAAAATTAAAATAGAAGATGAATGGAGGTCAAACAATGAAAACAATCGGTTTTTACGTTGGACATGTGAATTACTTCGCACATGCAGAGCAATTAATTGCTTCAATTTATAAAAATATTCAAAATCCCAAAATTAGTGTTATGGTGAATCGTCATATCTTGCCAGAACAATTTGAAAATGCCAAAGTACAAATAAAGAAATCCTTTGAAGATGTGGAATTCGTAGTTGTGGATATTCCCAAGCATTTAATTAAGTTACCATTTGCAGATAAACTCTTTGCCGCAGCGCGATTCGAATCCCAATGCCAAGAGGATTATATTTGGATTGACGTGGACAGTTATTTTTTGAAACCTGTAAGCTTTGAGCATAAAAAAGGTGTTCAGCTGAATCCTGTTGACGAGAAAAATATAGGAATTGATTATGGTGAGCCAATCTCAGGAATATGGAAACCGATCTACAAACATTTTGATTTAAACAGAAAGATTGAGAAATCAATTGATATTGATAAGCCACATATGTCTATAGCTGTAAGAACAACCGTTTCCAATACCTTGATTTATCCCTACTTCAATATTGGCTTTGTGATTGCACATGAAAATAAAAGGGTGTTTCAAAATGCGATTTTAGCGCTTGAAAGCTTGTTGATGGATTCTGAGGTTCAAACTTTACTTCACTCCAAACCAGCAGATGCCATCTTTATTCATCAAGCTGTATTTTCAGCTGCAGTTTTAAAATGCTATGATTTAGAATATATTGAACCTTTGTCACCGGGACTCAACTATCCCTTACATTTACTCGATCAAAACTGTCATCCTTTAATGGCAAGTGATATCAAACATATGCGATATGATAATTATTTTGAAACACATAAATTGCCAGAGGCCTTGGCAGCAAATAGTGACATTCAAACAGAGTCATTAAGAATGACTTGGTACTATTAATGATTTAAAAAAGACTAAATAAGAAGACTAAATAAAAAGAGAGCGTGATTATGAAGCCATTACCACATATAGATACCATAATATTTGATGCAGGCGGTGTACTGTTCTATATTGATGAATTTAGGAAGAGTATTGTAGAGAGGGTTTTACACTCATTGGGCTATGATGCAGAGATCATTAATCTTGCTTTGAAAGAAGTTAAGGCAATAGATTGCATCTATTGCAGTGATGTAGAGACTATTGTAACCTGGACAGATGAAAAAGAATGGCTTGAAAAAAGATATTCAAAAATAGCAGAAATCGTAGATCCAGGAAATGCTGACTTGAAGGACAAGCTTTATTTTTTAGCTTTTGATACCTTTCAATATAAATTATATGATGAGACGGTCGAAATCCTTAACCACTTAAAAGATAAGTATGAACTGGTGGTATTGTCAAATGCAACAGCCAGTCTGGATTGGGCGTTTGATTTCTTAGACATAAGAAAGTACTTCAGTCATGTGATTATTTCTTCCTATGAAAAATGTGCAAAACCGGATAAGAAAATTTATGAATTGACATTAGAGCGAATCAACAAGACACCACATCAATGTATATTTATCGACGACAAAATTGAAAATGTCAAGGCAGCTCAAAAGATGGGCATATCAGGCTATCATTTGGACCGGAAAAAGGGCATGAATCTGGGACATTTTGTTGCTTCAATCTAGTACCATCGATCCCATCGAAGATGGAAGTAGAAGCCTTTATAAAAATGCAGAAATAATCGAGAGCAGTAAATAGTATGATGTAATTAAAGACCACTTGAATCATAAATGATGAAATGTGTAGGATTTCTTGAAAATAAGAGAATGAGACAAGATTCATATTATGATTAAGTGGTTTTATTTTTGAAATAAACTGGACAAGTGTTATAAATAATGTTAATATTAGTTCGTACCCGAACGAACTA
>NZ_JBVBZF010000226.1:0-5844 GCF_057447755.1 Fusibacter sp.
ACTTCAAGAGCGGATTCTGATGAATCTAAATTAAATTCTATTGCTCTTGGTGTTTTAATGTCAGCAATTTAATGGATTGTGGATACCTTGAGAACATGAGGTAGCCTTTAATAATCTGCAAAAGCAATAAGCAATAAGCAAATAACAATTGACAATTGATAAAAAGAGTTGCCATCTGATCATTGATTAGATTTTGAATACGGTAACTCGCTTTAAGAGGATAGGAGAGAAAACATGGAAACTTTTAGAATATTAGCGATTAATCCAGGTTCAACATCGACTAAGATCGCAATTTATGATAATGAAAAAGAAGTGTTTGAAACGACAATTAGACATTCAAATGAAGAAATTGAGCCTTTTGATAAAATATTTGATCAATACGATTTTAGAAAAAATGTTATTTTAAATACTTTAAATGACAATGGCATTAACTTAACAAAATTAAATGCAGTTGTAGGTCGTGGCGGATTATTAAAGCCAATCAAAGGTGGTACTTACGCTGTTGACGCTCAAATGCTCGAAGATTTAAAAGTGGGCGTTCTCGGAGAGCATGCGTCCAATCTTGGCGGTATTATTGCAAATGAAATTGCAAGTCAACTCAACATCCCTGCTTTCATCGTAGACCCAGTTGTTGTTGATGAGATGCAAGCTGTTGCTAGAATTTCTGGTATGCCTGAAATCGAAAGAAAATCAATCTTCCACGCACTTAACCAAAAGGCAGTTGCAAGAAGATATGCCGATGAAAATCATAAAAAATACGAAGACGTTAACGTTATTGTTGCTCATCTTGGTGGTGGTATTTCAGTTGGTGCTCATGAAAAGGGAAGAGTAATCGATGTTAACAATGCACTTGATGGTGAAGGTCCTTTTTCTCCTGAGAGAACTGGTGGCTTACCGGTGGGAGACTTAGCGAAGCTTTGTTTCTCAGGTAAATACACACATGCAGACATTAAGAAAATGATCAAGGGCAAAGGCGGCTTAGTGGCTTATCTTAACTCTAACGATGGTCGTGAAGTGGTTAAAATGATAGAAGAAGGCGATAAAAATGCAGAGCTTGTCTTTAAGGCAATGGCATACCAAGTTTCCAAAGAAATTGGAAGCTGTGCAGCTGTGCTTAAGGGTAAAGTTGATGCTATTATTTTAACTGGCGGTCTTGCATATGGTGAAATGTTAACCACTTGGATAAAAGACAGTGTAAGTTTTATTACAGACGTTGTGATTTATCCAGGCGAAGATGAAATGAGTGCACTTGCACTTGGTGGATTACGTGTACTTAGAGGCGAAGAAGAGGCTCAAGTTTATTTATAAGAAGGAATTTTGAGGCTTAAATCTTACTTAAGTAGATGAAAAGCAGTATATAGCTGGTCTTTAAAGGCCAGCATGACACTAATAGAAGATAGAAAAGTGGTATGGTGAAATGAAAATGGAACTAAAAAAGGATAAAAGGATTCGCATTATCATAGGACACTATGGTAGTGGCAAAACAGAGTTTGCCGTTAATTATGCTTTAGCACTTAAAAAAGAATGTGAAAAAGTAACGCTTTGTGATTTGGATATTGTTAATCCATATTTTCGTTCAAGAGAAAAGGCTGAGTTAATGGAAGAAAAGGGGATCACGGTAATCAGTGGTGCCAGAGGCCATCATGCGAATCTGGATATTCCGATGGTTTCTGCAAATGTTTTAACACCTCTTCAAACTGAAGGCGAGCAGGTTATATTGGATGTTGGTGGCGATGCCATTGGCGCAAGAGTGCTTGCAAGGTATAAAGCCTATTTTGAAGAAGGCAAATATGATATGTTTTGCGTTGTCAATGCATATAGAGAACAAACACAAGACTTAATGGGTGTGATGCACCACATTAGAACGATTGAAGACACAGTAGGTGTCAAGGTGACGGGTCTAATAAACAACACGCACTTATTGAGAGATACATCTGTTGAAGATGTTTTAAAAGGTCAAGCATTAGTTGTGGAAGTATCAAATAAACTCAATATTCCTATCAAATATGTCAGTTCTTTGGAAAAGGTTACCCACCAATTGCCAGAAGACATTGAAGGAGAATTATTCCCAATTCAAATGATCATGAGGGAAGAGTGGATGTAAGTTTGAGACTTCCACACATTAAAAGAAATGGAGGTTGGCGCTAGTGGCTGCTAAAGGTAAAGTTACGTTCAACGAAGATATTTGTAAAGGCTGTGGTCTTTGTGCGACTGCATGTCCTGTGAAAATTGTTACTTTAGACACAAAGAAAATTAACGTTAAAGGTTATCATCCAGCAACTGTAGTTGAAGTAGACAAGTGTATTGGATGTGCAAACTGTGCGATGATCTGTCCTGATTCTGTCATCACAGTTGAAAGATTCTAGTAACTAAGGGAGGTTAAACTAAATGGCTAAGGTATTAATGAAAGGTAATGAGGCAATTGGTGCTGCTGCAATTAAAGCAGGCTGTAAATATTTCTTCGGATATCCAATTACACCTCAAAATGAATTACCAGAGTATATGTCAAGAGAAATGCCTAAAGTAGGCGGTGTATTTTTACAAGCAGAGAGTGAAGTTGCTGCGATTAACATGGTATATGGTGCTGCAGGTGCTGGTGCACGTGTTATGACATCTTCATCTTCTCCAGGGATTGCACTTAAACAAGAAGGCATCACTTATATCGCAGGGGCTGAACTTCCTTGTGTTATCGTAAATATCGTTCGTGGCGGCCCAGGTCTTGGTGGTATCCAACCAGCTCAATCGGACTATAACCAAGTAACACGTGGTGGTGGTAATGGCGATTATAAATTATTGGTATACGCACCAGCTAACTTACAAGAAATGGTTGATTTGATGCAAGAAGCATTTGATGCTGCAGATTATTACAGAAACCCAGTTATGATGGTGGGCGATGGTATGATTGGTCAAATGATGGAACCAATTGAGTTCAAAGAAGGTAAATCTAGATTTGAATTACCAGAAAAAGATTGGGCAACGGTTGGTACTAAAGGCGCTAGAAAACCAAACATCATCAATTCACTTGCGCTTGATCCAGCTGAACTTGAAAAACACAATCACAAGCTTCAAGCGAAATATGACTTAATGAAAGCAAACGAAGTAAAATACGAAACTTACAATATGGAAAATGCAGAGGTTGTTATCGTGGCTTACGGTACGACTTCAAGAATTGTAAGAAACGCAATCATAGATTTAAAAGAGCAAGGTATCAATGTTGGTTTAATCAGACCAATTACATTATGGCCTTTCCCTGAAAAAGCATTTGATGAAGTGCCAGCAGACTGTAAGTCATTATTATCTGTTGAAATGTCAATGGGTCAAATGGTTGATGACATTAAGATTGCTTCTAATGGAAGATGGCCAGTAAGCTTCTACGGAAGAGCTGGTGGTATGATTCCTACACCAGAAGCAGTAATGGAAAAAGTTAAAGAATTAGTTGGAGGTGCAAAATAATGTCAGTTGTATTTCAAAAAACTAAAGGCTTAACAGATAAGCAAACACATTATTGTCCAGGTTGTACACATGGAATTATCCATAGATTAGTAGCAGAGGTTCTTGAAGAATTAGATGTTTTAGGCGAAACGATTGGTGTTGCACCAGTTGGTTGTTCAGTTCTCGCTTATGAATACTTCAATTGCGATATGCACGAAGCGTCACATGGTAGAGCACCTGCTGTTGCAACAGGTGTTAAAAGAGTTCATCCTGACAAGGTTGTTTTCACTTACCAAGGTGATGGTGACCTTGCATCAATCGGTACTGCTGAGATCGTACACGTTGCGCATAGAGGTGAAAAAATCACAACTATTTTCGTAAACAACGCGATTTATGGTATGACTGGTGGTCAAATGGCACCAACAACTTTAATTGGACAAAAAGCAACAACTGCGCCTCTTGGTAGAACTGTTGAGCATTCAGGAATGCCTTTACAGGTATCTGAAATGTTAGCAACAATTAAAGGTGCTGCATTTGTGGAGAGAGTTTCTGTTGATTCTCCTGCTAATATCAGAAAAGCTAAGAAAGCAATTAAAGAAGCATTTGAATGTCAATTAGCTGGAAAAGGCTTCTCAATCGTCGAAGTATTATCAACTTGTCCTACTAACTGGGGTCTTACACCTGTAGACTCAATTAAATGGTTACAAGATAACTTGATTCCTTACTATCCATTAGGAAACTTCAGAAGACCAGAGGAGGTAAAATAGACATGTTAAACGAAAAAATTATTTGCGCTGGTTTTGGTGGCCAAGGCGTTATGCTAATGGGACAGTTGATTTCATATGCAGGAATGCTTGAAGGTAAAGAAGTTTCTTGGTTACCATCTTATGGTCCAGAAATGCGTGGCGGAACTGCTAACTGTAGTGTTATGGTATCTGAAAGACCAATTGGTTCTCCAGTTATTACAGATAATGCTACCACTGCAATTGTTATGAATTTACCGTCACTTGATAAATTTGAAAGTGATATTGCTGCAAATGGAAACATCCTTATCAACAGTTCACTTATAGAGAAAAAAGCTTCAAGATCAGACATTAAGGCATACTATGTTGCAGCTAATGAAATTGCTGTTGAACTTGGAAATTCAAGAGTTGCAAACATGGTTATGTTAGGTGCATACCTTGAACTTACCAAAACAGTTGAAGTAGATTCAGTTATGCAAGCGCTTAAGAAAATTTTCGGCGAAGGTAAAGCACATTTACTGGATGTCAACAAAGCGGCACTTCAAAAAGGTGCAGAAGCAATTAAAGCTTAAACCCTTTAAAAGGTTTAAATACCCATTGAAACTCAGCTAAAATATTAGGACAACTCAAGGTCTAGTGCTTTGAGATGTCCTATTATTTTTTTCAAGTCCGCTTATAGCCTTATTTTAAAGGGATAAACTTTTGTGAACACGTAATATGTTTTTAATATGATTATTGTATACATAAGGATTGAGATAAGGAAACAGATGTGAGATAATAGTAAAGCGAGAATGATCAAAATGGGGGAAATATGGGCGATTTTTTAAGGGCCTTACTGCTAATATTCATAGCAGAAATGGGCGATAAAACACAAATTATGGCAATGGCATTTGCCACAAAATATAGGGTCAATCAGATACTTATAGGTGTAGCGATTGGTTCTTTTGCAAATCATGGAATTGCAATCCTATTAGGTTCACTTTTGAATCGATTTATACCGATTGAAGCGCTTCAGCTTGTTGCAGGTGTACTCTTTATATCTTTCGGTCTCCTATCACTTTCAATAGCAGAGGAGGAAGAGGCAGAACAGAATTTAAAGAAATACGGTGCAATTATTACAGTGGGAATAGCCTTCTTTTTAGGTGAGCTTGGCGATAAGACCCAGCTAACTGCTATGACACTTGCAACAGACTCTAGCCATCCAGCCTTTACACTTATGGGAACTGTAATGGGAATGGTTATCGTCAGTTCAGTGGGCATATTTGTTGGTGCAAAACTCGGTAATAAAATTCCAGAGCACTTGATAAAGTTTGGTGCTTTCTTAATTTTCATGTTCTTTGGTCTCAACAAGATCTTTACATCACCATATGTTCAAAGCATGGGAATGACTTTTATGGCACTCTTAGTATCCATGCTGAGTGTACTCACTATATTTAGATTTATGATTTTCAATAGACAGTTAAAAGAAGTCTCTGTATCTGCTTTAAAGCAAAAGGCACAGGATTTGAAATTATATCGTGAAAGAATCCTTAAAAACGTCAACGCTATGTGCAGAAACTGTGATGTATGTAAGGAAAGTCAGTGTCTTGTTGGTTACATGAGAGACTTACTTTCAAGAAAAGTAGACCTTAAGGAAATAGACTATGATTTTATTGAGGCCATATATGAT
>NZ_JBVBZF010000227.1:0-5835 GCF_057447755.1 Fusibacter sp.
GAAAATATTTATTCTATCATTATAAAGTACAATTAAAGAGCAAACTTGATAAGTAGAAAAAAGAAAAAAATGCTAATGGATATGCCATTCAGAATTACTGAAATACATATATAGTCATTATTTAAACTAATTGAATCCATACGCTCATTAAAATGAAAATGGAAGCGCTCTTTAAGAGATATGATCTTATGAGTGACCAGAATGCAAATATAAAAAAATGAAATCAGACTTATAAATATCCTGGTTGTTATTAACCTAAATTATATTTTTTTTGGATTAATGTGATGATCACTTGCTCTTTGAAATAAACTTAGTAGACTAGATTTAATATGAATACAAAATAGAGTATAATATATAGTAGATGATTATAATTTAAAGGCAGGGAAAAAAAATGAGCAATAGAAAAATAGTGATTATAATTAATCCTGTAGCTGGAAGAGGGCAAACAATAAAACTATTGCCTATAATAAAAGATAGATTTGATAAAATGTCCGGTATAGATTATGTCGTACAAGTATCAAAATACAAAGGCAATATTTCTGAAATTGTAAAAGATTACCTTAAAAAAGGTTATCAGGAGTTTATTGGTGTAGGTGGAGATGGAACTTTATCTGAAATTATAAATGGCATAAATTATGAAGTTGAGGACAAAATTCGAGTTGGTATTATCCCAAGTGGAACAGGTAATGATTTTGTACGCAGCTTAAATCGTAATTCAGAAATACATGCAATATTAGATCGAGTTGATTTAGAAGACACTTTGCCAATAGATATTGGCAAAGTAAATGATTTTTACTTTATTAACGTTTGCTCATTTGGAATTGACGGTCCTATTGTAGAGGATACAGAAAAGTTAAAGAAAATAATTCCTGGACCAACAGCCTATTTATTAAGTACATTAAAAGCGGGTTTGTTTTTTAAGGCCAATAATGTTGCATTGAAAATAGATGATCTTGAAATTAATAAACCACTGCTTCTGATTGCAATTGGAAATGGTAAATTTATTGGTGGTGGTATGAATGTTTGTCCAGATGCAATTCCAAATGACGGCGATTTTGATATTTGTACTGTGAATTCAGTAAGCAAAACTGTTTTTGCAAAAGAAATTTCAAAAATCTACAAGGGACGTTTAAAAGAAGTTAAAGAAGTTAATTATTATAAAGGAAAGAACATTATAATTAGTGATGAAAAAAATCAATACCATATCAATGCAGATGGTACTTTGATCGGAAAAACACCTGCAAGAATATCGATTCTAGAAAGTGCAATTTTGTTTTACTAAATGCCATAATATGTAATAATCTTGCTGGCAAATTCGAGAAAAAACAAATTTAATGTTAATTTATTCGCCAAAGACCAAAATGCTGATACAACGCAAATTTGAGCCTTATAGAGCTAATGTAAAAAAGAAGAGGTAAATCATGTATAATATTCAAGTAAGAGAAGCCAAAAGACTATTTATTAAAACAGGTCGACTGAATAAAAAAGTAGTTAACGAGGAAATTTCCAAATCATGGTATAAATGCTATATCACACATTTGGATGTCAAAGCATCCTTGAAAACAAAACAGGATTCTCAAAATATCGTGAGTAATATAAGTGATGATCTTATCAAATATATTTCCAAATTAATGAATCAAAATATTGATTATTTTATCTGCAACAAAAACGGAGAGGTTGTCTATAAAAATATAGTACATGAAAAATTTAAAGTCATAAATAATATAGATGAGGTTTTAATAGGTACTAATGCAGCTGCGATTTCTTTGCGCACAGAAAAATATTGTAAGGTATCATTGGAGGAACACTTCTTAGATGCCCTATCTGATCAATATACATTATCCTTACCAATCGTTTTAAATGAAGTATTTCATGGTGTATGTATGATGATCAGTGATATAAATTTTACTGAGTATGAACTTATAAAGTTTCAAGAGGGATTAAAAAAGATCGAAAGCAAGGCTCTTGTTGTTGAAAATAATAGCAATAAGTCATCATCTTTTTATCCACTAAATAAGCTATTTACCTATCCAGAGCCTTATTTTGACCAATTTAGAGAAGAAATTGACAAGTTACTTGAACCTCGATTGCCCATATTGCTGATGGGTCAAAGAGGATCTGGAAAAACGGCCTTGGCTTTATATTTGGCAAGTCACATGTCTCAAAGTAGAACATTAATTGATTCCAAGGCCATTCCCAAATATATGAGATATGATGAGGTATTATATGGACTGTTGCATTATGAGACAGTTATTATAGAGAATTTTGAATGGTTAGATTCTAAGACAGTAGCTCTGTTAACTGTTTACACTGAAGAA
The DNA here is from genome assembly GCF_057447755.1 of Fusibacter sp. NCBI lineage: Bacteria > Bacillati > Bacillota > Clostridia > Eubacteriales > Fusibacteraceae > Fusibacter > Fusibacter sp. The sequence goes on from NZ_JBVBZF010000227.1 coordinate 2,319, forward strand.
AAAATAATTACAAACTCAAATGATAAATATTGTGATTACAATTGTTGCAACCTAATACTGACAACTGTTAACACTGATTTTAATACACTAAAAAATCTTAATATAAATCAAAGATTGATGGCTAGAATTGACAAGAACTATCATATATTGAGAAATATTGACGAATTTTCTGATCACTACTGTAAACTGGTTAAAAGCGTTGTTAATAACCATGGTATTACTTGTACAGATGATTATGTGGAAAAATTGATTCGAAGTAACCGTATTTCCAACTTCAAAGAGATAGCTGAGGATACTCAAATTTCAGAATTAAACAACAGAAATGTAAGTGTTTACAGTACACAACATTTAACGCATATTGAAGACGAGAAGTTAGTTAGTCTAGAGATGATAGAAGCCCAGTATATTAAAAAAGTACTATCAAAAGTGGATTATAACCTGACTTTAGCTGCAGATATTCTAAAAATTAGTAGAAGTACCTTGTATCGAAAACTCGAAAAGTATCAAATTGAAACACTTTCGAATAAATAGCTAGATCTCAAAATAAAACAGGAGCTGAGAATGTATCGTAATAGATCATTCTTAGCTTTTGATATGTTTAGGACTTAAAATTATAGGTGTATCAAATAGAGGCAAAATACCTTATAGTCTGGTACATAAAAAAAAGTAAAAATCTTTTAAAAAAATCTCAAGATTTCTTAAAAGGATAAATTTTGATGAAAAATCACATTTTTTCAGTGCTTTTAAGAATAATAGTAATCTGGTTTACACACAAAATGATATGATAAAATTAATGTAAACACTTACTATAAATACATAAAGACACTTATTTAACTCACTTAAAGGACTTTAAGTTGTAATATTAAAAATGAATTGTAATTATGTTAGTAATTATGTAAAATTGGTATATAGATGTAAAGTCAGTTAATATGCGAATTATAAGCTTAACAGTTAATTAACAGTAAACTAAAGGAGGTGAATTAATGTATAAGGTCAGTGACGCAGCAGATATTATAGGTGTTGAAAAAGTTGAAATTTTTGAAAAGATGATTACACATAAAGCTTTACTTGACCCTAATATTTCTAAGCAAGAAGGTGTAACCTATTTCGATGAAAGGGGTCTTGAAATATTAAAGACATTATTTCACACAAATACAGAACATAATCCGAATGTTAAGAATGAAGAGCATGAAGGTTTAAAAGAACATAAGCCCAACAAAATTAAATCTCGACAAGATAAGGAATATGATATTCTCAAGAGAAAAATTGAGATCATCACAAATGAGTTAGCTAACTTGGATCAAGAACTCGAGATGAAAGATGAACTCTTGTCTAAATATCAGTTTAAGTTATTGGAAGACTTGGATATGATAAGTAAATTACAATACGCTTTACTAAAAAAGTTTGAAAGGTCAGTTGAGTAATATGTATAGAGTGATTGAAGTAGCGAGAATGCTTGGTGTCAGTAAAGTGACAATATATAAGAAAATAAACAAAAATAAGAAGGCTTTGAAACCACATATCCATACGAGAAGCAACATAACATATGTGGATGATGAAGGCGTTCAAATTATTAAAGATAGCATTGAAGTTGTAACACCGTATTTATTGAATGAAGACGCAGACCTTGCGGAGTTTAAACGTAATAGTCTAGATGATTTAAATGAAATGATCGGAATACTAAGTCATCAAATTGAAATTAAAAAACATCAAATTGATAAGAAGGATGAAATTATAGAATCCTATAAGAGCATTTTGAAAAGCAATAGAGGTAAGATTCAATATTTGGAAAGTCGATTAAATGAATTATAAATATGGGGAGGGCATAGACGTGGTACCTAAAAAAACATTATTCGAAAGAATGGGGCTTGTAGAATCAAGTCAAGCAGATAAGGATGCTTCAAAAGTAGAATTAAAGGAAGAACTAAAAGAACCGGTGTTAGATGAAAATAAGGTTCCAGATTTAGAGAATATTCCAGACCTTTCTCATTTAGTTTCTAATCCAATCAGTGAGCCAGTTTTTGATTTAGAAAAAGAGAAAGCTAAAGAAAAAGAGCTTGCAAAAGAAGAAGCTGGAAAGATGAATGATATTCCTAAAGATATCGGTGATAAGTTGGATTTATTGATAAATGCATATGAAAAGAATAAGATGTTGACCATTGATGAAATTTATAGAAATTCTCATTTGGAAACAGATCTTAAAAAATCAATTTTTATGGCAGATGTCTATTTAAAAGCAATTCCTGAAAATCTTCCAATGGATATTAAAAGAGAAACTGTTTTAAATATCATGAACGTCTCAAATGTGAGTTTAGATGAACTGCTTAACGATGCGTACAAGAGAATTGATTCTCTAAACACCGTTTTAGAAGAAACTGTTTCTACAACTCAAGAAATTTTTAACAGAAATGATGCTACAATTAGGGAACTTGAGAAGCGCATTGAAGACTTAAAAGAAATCAATAAGGGTAGAAAAAAATTCCAAGAAGATCAAAATACATTAATAGAATATGAAATTCAGAAGATTATTAATCTGGTTGAATTTGTTAAACCAAAGAAGTAGGATGCCATGTTTCCAAAAAATTATACGACAAAAGGTAAAATAATAATTGGAATATACTTGATTTCTTTATTAACTATCGTTATCATAAGTGGTAGTTATGTTGTTAGCTATATGTCTAACAAAGAGGTTCTTGCAACAGAGGATACTCCTTCTGTAGAAGTAAACTCAACGGATAGTAATCAAATTGAAGAAACCACAAATTCCACAGAATCAGCTTCAGATACAGCCAATACAGATACAACAGTAAACAATGAGACAAATAACGAAACTGGAGAAGCTGGGCAAAATGAAATGGGAAATGTCGTATCTAATGATTCTGAAGTTGCTACAGAGTCAGATTCTGTAACAGCAGAACCTACCACCCCATCTGGTAATGAAAATGGGACGTATTCTCAGGAAGATTTAAAAATATTAAAAGAAGCCTACGCCATTTTATATTTTGATTTTCAATCATTCGAATTAAATGAGACCTCAGATGAAATTCTAGAGTCCTTTTTAAAAGTGGCGAATGAATATCCTGATGAGTACATTGTAATTGAAGGACATTCAGATGGTTTTCCCAATTTTGAAAATACATCGATGGAATCTGAACTCTCATCAAATAGAATCTCAGCCGTTCTTGATGAATTAATTGCAAATGGTCTTGATAAGTCAAAAATCATCACAGTGAATTCTGGTTCGAGTGATCCTGCATCTAAAAAGGCAGATGAAAGAAATAAAAATGATCGTGTTGAAATTTATTTTGTTGACCACGTAATGAAAAACACCAATGGAAAATAAATGCACTCGTAGCTCAGTGGATAGAGCAACCGCCTCCTAAGCGGTAGGTCGGAAGTTCAAATCTTCTCGGGTGCGCCATGATTGTACAGCCCCTGTGATCAATTGATTACAGGGGTTTGTTTAATGAAATTTAAGTGAAAAGAGAGCATGCTTGAAACGTATGCGATTATAAAA
>NZ_JBVBZF010000228.1:0-5835 GCF_057447755.1 Fusibacter sp.
CCCCGTATCTACGATAATTGACCCCACTGCGTTTCCAAGTGCTAAATCAGGATTTCCTTTTAAAGCTGCCATAACAGAGACAGAGGCTTCAGGAAGCGTTGTTCCAAGCGATACAATTGTCGCACCGATGATTGCTTTGGGAATGCCAAGACGTTTAGAAATACCAACTGCTTCATCCACTAGAATATCTGCACCTTTGCCAAGTGTAAAAAGGCTAATTGCAGCAATGATAAAAACAATAGGTGTCGCTAGTTCAAGAAGTGTAGTTGAAATCCAATGTTCCATATTTTCCACCTTTCATAATGACAAATAAATAGTGTTGAGTATGAGTAACGCATCAATATTGCATATCTTTTTTTGACAATTGCAATCATTTAACGTCAAAACCTTGTTTTGCCGCATCTAGCCGCTTTTCGCAAGTTGGTGATTCTTTCTCAAAGCTGGATGAGAACTAATGATATACAATAAAAAAGACTCTACAATTATGATTCATAATTGTAGAGTCTCACACGACTTTTACATCATTTAAGCCGGGATCATATAATCCGTTCTGACGACTTAAATTCCACGAATGGCAGTTACTCCCTCTAACTCTTACTATTTTACACCTTAGCGTATTAAAGTCAATGCTTAAGAATTGAACTTTTTGTTAATCTTTAAGGTAGTGGAATTCTAAAAGTTGGCATACCTGCGGCATAAGCTGCAATTTCATATTGATCAAAGAAGATTACAAGTTCGTTGTCTTCAATATAGAATTTAACATTTTCGTCAATGCCATTGAAATCGTAATAAGCATAGGTGCTTTCCGCATTGAGTTTTGTCTCTTGATCAATTTTTCGATAAATCTTGTCGTTGATGTAAGTGATATAATCAAATTTTGGCTCAAACAGATCTTTTAGTTCAATTTGTTTGCCTGTTTCTAAATCATATGAAAAGAAATTTCCTGTAGACATACCATGAGCACCACCAGTATATTGATAGTCGTATAAACCAAAACTGAGTATTTTTTCATTATTTGTATAGATTTCATAGGTCAAATTAAACCAGTATGGCGAAAGCTCGTATAGGCTAGCGTTATCGGTTTCTGGTTCAGAGTCCGTAGGTGTAATGGATTCGCTTTCTACAGAATCGTCAGTATTTTCGCTTGTGTTGGCTTCCTCAGTTAAAATTTGATGATCAACAATTGCCATTTGAGTGCCGTATTCATACAAATCGGCAGCATGTTTTACGACTTCCTCATTTATATTTTCGTAAATTGGTAATGTACTATCAAACTCGGGATATGAAAAAAAGATTTCATAGCTGTCGTTAGACTCAACTCTTTCAATACTTTGCACAGTTGATCCTACGATTAACTTTTTGTTAGCATCATAGTGAAAATCTGAAATTGGAATTTGTATAAATTGTGTTTGTTCGTAAGTTAATTGATGTGGTTCTATGACAAAAACGGCTGAATTTTCGCCCGAAAAGCGAAACGAGTGATTAATGTCAAAATAGTTTAAACTATCCTTATTAAATGGTGTTTCATAAGTTTTGGGATAGGCTTTTTCGATTTGTGCGTAAAGTGTATCAATAGGAATCAAGTCCTTAAGCTTAATTAATTGCCCCGAATTTAAATCAAAATTCAAGAATGTATATCTTATGTTCTCTTGAGATTCAGAAGTCGTGGACTTGAAAATAATCTGATAGCTCAGAATCTGCTCATCAAAAAAAATAGGCTTACCGATGACTTCCATTTGAAGAGGACTGCCTGAAGCTGCATCATATAGGGATCTTTCAATTTGCATGGTGCTGTTTTTTGACTTGTTGATGACGGTTTCAATAGATTGATTAATATGAGTTCTTATTTTAGGATTTTCAAGATTTGCAATTAAACCATAACTTTCAGCATAATGGATATAATCTTCTGAAACGGTATTTTCAATTTGTGTGAAAGTCAAACCCTCATCGACAACCTCAGTTGTAAGAGGATCAGGTTCGGTTGCTTCCTCAGTTGCGAGTGCAGCAGAATCTGAAGATTCATTTTCTAAAGGGATTGTTTCTGCTGGTTCTTGTGAACAAGCTGTCATTAAGATCGCCAATAACAATGTGATCATGACCATGTTATATTTTTTCATGGAATATATTTTCTCCTTTATTGTGAGTTTACGTGAATATAATACAACTCATTATAATATAAGAATGTGTCTACTGTGTGTAAAATTTATGAAAAAAGGAATTTATTCAAAAAGTTTTAAAAAAATAAACCTTAAATACCAAAAACCTTTTTGAATGGCTTGATTTTTAAAAATGATAGGCGTAACATAGTAATGTCTTGTGTTTCTCTCATAAGGGTTAATGAGAACAAGAAAATAAATAATTGGAAGTGTGTGTTGTGTTTCAAAATCAGCTTATAATGGCAATAGGGGTTTTTTCAGTTACATATTTAATTATCATGTCTGAAAAACTTAACCGCACAGCGGTTGCAATGGTGGGCGCATTTTTAATGCTCATATTAAATGTGGAAGCACAGGAAAAGGCAATTTCACATATTGATTTTAACACCATTGGGTTACTTGTTGGGATGATGATCATCGTCAACATCATGAAAAAAAGCGGTATCTTTGAATACGTTGCAATTAAAGCCGCAAAAATGGCAAAAGGGGAGCCATGGAAGATTTTAGTTGCCTTTTCAATTATCACAGCAGTTTCATCAGCACTGCTTGATAATGTTACGACAATATTACTTATTGTCCCTGTAACACTTGTTATTACAGATTCACTAGAACTTAATCCAGTTCCTTTTCTGGTACCTGAGATTTTAATTGCCAATATCGGTGGAACTGCTACCCTAATTGGAGATCCACCCAATATCATGATTGGTAGTGCTACTGGCCTTGGCTTTATGGATTTTTTAGTGAATTTAGCACCAGTTGTTGTCGTGATCTTTTTAGCGACAATGTTTGTATTTAAGATCGCCTTTAAGAAGCATTATTATTGCAAGGACAGTAACAAGCGAAAAATCTTACAAATGAATGAGCAGCTTGCAATAAAAGATATGGTATTATTAAAGAAAAGTGTTTTTATCCTATGCTTGACGATTTTAGGATTTGTTTTGCATCAATCATTTGGATATGAATCAGCAACAGTTGCCCTTTTCTTTGCATCAGTGCTGTTATTAATCAGTAAGGTTGATGTTGAAGATATTTTTCTTGAGATTGAATGGCCGACCTTGTTTTTCTTCATGTCACTCTTTATATTGGTTGGGGCACTTGAAGATGTTGGTGTAATGGAATATCTTGCAGAGAAATTGCTCGCTGTTACTCGAGGAGATTTGTTTATGTCGACACTCTTGGTATTGTGGGTATCTGCGATTGCATCATCTTTCCTTGATAACATACCATTTGTAGCGACTATGATCCCGCTTATCAAATCCATGGGAGCCATGTCAGGTATGGATATTGGACCACTCTGGTGGGCACTTGCACTAGGTGCATGCCTAGGTGGCAACGGAACGCTTGTTGGGGCTTCTGCCAACGTTATCGTATCAGGGATGCTATCAAGACATGGTCATAAACTATCTTTTATGGATTATATGAAGGTAGGGTTTCCGCTTATGATTTTATCAATAATTATATCTAGTATCTATTTAACCATCTTTTATGTGTAGGGAAGGATGAATTTATGAGGAAGTTAATGAATGCTGAAGTTATGGAGCATACGATGCGTCTTAGGCAGATGGGCGCGGATGTTCAAGTAATTAACTCGAAAATGTGTTTCGTTGTTTTTCAACTTGAAGAGTTTGATGTGGCATACTGTTATAATGTAAACAAGAAAGGCAAGTATTTCTTAGAAAGAATTAAGCCTTATCCTCTAGCACTTAGAGAGTTTGAAAAAGAGCAGGATGCAATTGACATTATTGAAATTGACCTAGAACAATTCAAAAATGCAGTGAAGAGTCACAATATTGAAGCATTTATCAAAATTAACACGCGATTAAATGAAACTTTAATGAAGTTTGAAGATTTATTTTTATACTATAACGTTCCTAAAGAAGAAACGGATATTATTTCTGCAAGATTAGATGATATTGATGAAGAAATCAAAAAGACTAAGGAAACTGCAGAGCGCGTATACTTCAAAAAGAATCCAGAGCATTTATAATGGATAAAGGCGGTTATATACATCACTTGATGGTCATTTTGACCCTGGTAATGTAAGGTAACCGCTTATTTATTTGTCCGCCTATTAGAGACAAAAATGCGAAAATGTTCAAAATATGACTATTCTGTAATGAGTAACTGGAAAATATTAATAAATCTTCCCAATTTCTTAATATGCATTTTATTGTAATTGGGCATTCTCTATGGTAGTTTTAGAGAATAAAAGCATTAAAAATTGAGGAGGATTTATGACCATAGAGAGAATAAAAACATTAAGTCCTGACAATTTTACACCGATTGATATTATACTTGAATGGAAAAATGAAGGGGTTAGTCTTTTTCATGGTGATTTAAGAACAGAACAGCTGAGTCACAATGGGAATGTGCTAGAAATAGAGAGTGAGAGTGTAGATAAAATTATTATCAATGACACCCTTAACACTGAGATTGACCCTGAAAGTATGATTATCGAAGCGAAAAGAGTTCTAAAAAGGAACGGAAAAATTTTTCTATCATTTTACAACTTTGAAGAAAAAAAACCACTGACAAGTTGGCTCAACAGGTTGAAAGTCAAATACTTAATGAAGCAAGAAGTAACGTTTAAATGGTCTATAGACTATATTGCAAATATCATAGAAAAGAATGACCTGTTAATCGATAAAAACATCGTTGTAAAAACGCATCAGCCAAGTTTGATATATTTTGAAATCATCAAATTGGAAAATGATCAATTAAAAAAAGTCAGTAATTTGTAGGACGTGTTGTGACACGTCTTTTTTTATGTTAAAATCTTGATAAATCAAAGCTAGAGTTTGATTTTTATTGAAAGTAGCGGAGGCATGTGTGCTTAAAATTGAAAATGTTTCTAAAAATTATGGAGATGGCATAGTCTTTGAACCCATTTCGATGCATGTAAAGCAATCGGAAATTCTTTCACTTGTCGGACCATCGGGATCTGGAAAGTCAACGCTTTTAAATATAATGTCAGGATTGCTTTTGGCAACAGAGGGTAAAATAGAATCAAATGCAAGTCGATTGAGTTATGTATTTCAAGAGGATCGATTGTTACCATGGATAACGCTCAAAGAAAATATTTTGTTTGTCGAAGATAAAATTAGTGACAAGGATCTGGCCCATCTAATAGATATGCTTGGCCTAACTGGCTCTGAGCATAAATATCCTGCTGAACTCAGTGGAGGCATGCGACAACGTGCTGCCATTGCTAGGGCATTTGCATATCAGCCAGATCTATTATTGATGGATGAACCCTTTAAATCCATCGATTATTATCTTAAGTCTAAGATCATTGAAGCCCTGCTAAAAGTTTGGGAAGAGAGAACAACAACGGTTGTGTTTGTAACGCACGATATTGATGAGGCAATCCAAATGGCTGATCGTGTATTGGTGCTTGGCGGACAGCCCACTCGAATTATTGAAGAAATAAAAATTGCGCATCCAAGACATGTAAGGGAAGATGAGCAGTTAAAAATCAGAAATCGCATAAAGAAATGCTGGGAGGAAATATGAGAATGAATCAAAATATAGGAAAAAAAATAATTTCAACATTAATGATTATAATGATGGTATTGAGTTTATCAGCTTGTACAAATCAAACGACTCAACCTGAGACTGATAACAGCACAAATTCCACAATTGAAGCAACAGAACCAACAGAAACAGAACCAACAGAAAC
>NZ_JBVBZF010000229.1:0-5830 GCF_057447755.1 Fusibacter sp.
AAAATATAGAAAAGAACTTTTTTTTCATAATGCTACATTCGAAAGTCAGATCGATTTAGACTCCGATGAAACCCCTTATCCCTGGCAATATGACCCTCGTCAAACGATCCTTTCCTCTGCATACATTGATCCATATAGTGGCGATTTAGTTTTTAGCGTCGTTACGCCTATTATTGTCGACAAAGATACAGTGGGTCTCGTTGGCGTTAACTTTAAACCAGAAAACCTGCCCGTTGAATCCAGCACAGAAACCATTATTTTACTGGATGATCACCTCAATATCATAAAGAAAACAGATCAAACTGCACTTCCTAACGATAAGCTTTTAACTTATGATCAAGGCCTCTATGATGGCCTTATGACTTCAATTGAGAAAGAGCTTAATTATGGCAAAATTTCTTCATCATTAAATGATACCTTCTATTTTTTATCTTTACCAGATTATAATTGGTACTTGCTAATTGATGATACTTCTAGTTCATTTTTTTCGCCACTCAAAAAGGCCCTATTACTGACAAATGTAATGTATCTCGCCTCTACGATTATAATATCGCTCGTTTTATGGACCATCATTAAAAAGTCACTATATTCACTTGAAACACTTCACTATAATATTATGGAAGTTGCATCTGGTAATTTTAGCTCGAAAATAAATACCCACGGCTCAGATGAAATCGCTGAAAGCATACATGCTTTTAATAAAATGAAGGCGAGCCTATCTAGACTAATCCAAAACATAATTCGTATTACAACCACAATTCATGACTCAACTTCAGTATTAGCAGATGATGCCTCACAAGGCAGTAATGCCGTTGATGAAGTAAGCATGATTATACAAGCGGTTTCAAGGGATGCCAACATTCAAGTAGACGAAACACAAAATGCACTCTTTCTCTCAAAATCAATTGGCACTAAAATTGATCATATGCTGGACTTGTCTTCTGATGTCTCCTCTAAAATAGGCATTACGCATGAAATCATGAGCTCAGCCCATGAAGCCCTTGAAGTAATGGTTCAAAATGCGGTGGTATCAGATCTTTCAATTCGTACGATCATAAAGAGTTTTGAGTCCCTTAGCGATTGTCTCTCAACACTTATTCCTGTACAGGATACCCTTAAGGACATGCTAAAATATGATGAACTGATCAGCAAACTTGATCCAAATCTTATAGAAACTCATATGACACTTATAGATCTCGTACATAAAAGTCATGACTATATTTTAAAACTCTATCAGGCTTCACTTGAAATAGGTTTATCCCTAGATCAAGCAGAAAAGATTGCAAGTAATCTTGATTATTCTATTGAAGATGTGATTTTACATTGTGATTCTGCCATCGACGCCCTTATTGATGTCACTGAAGAAATGGAGCAACTCATGACAGCTATTCATGGTGTTACCAATAGAAAAGATGCCATTACAAATTCACTTGAAAGTATTCTATTACATTCACAATCTACAGCATACTCTTCTGACAAGGTTGTTTTTGCAGTTGAAAGCCACACCCATGCAATGAAGAGTATAGAACATCAAATCAGCACGCTTTATAAAAGCAGTATTGAATTAAGCAATCAAATCTCAAATTTCAAACTCTTTAAGGAAGAGTAAATAATGCTGTCTCTAGTAGACAGTATTTTTTTGTGATAAAATGGATTGAAGTCTTATTAACTTATTCATTAGTCACGAGGTGTTTATGTACAAATCAATACCATATGATCCAAACGATACAAATTGTTATTATATAGATGTTCGTTCCGAAGCCGAGTATGAAAAAGGTCATATCCCAAATGCTCAAAATATTCCAATCCTAAATAATGAAGAACGGCATATTGTTGGCGATCTTTATAAAAATGTCTCTGTCGATGATGCGCGTCGTAAAGGTCTTGAATTTGCCTCTAAAAAACTGATGACATACTTTGATGCCATTGAGAAGATTAAATCTCAACACCCTGATATTAAAATCGTCTTCTACTGTTCCCGCGGTGGCTATAGAAGTACCTCTATCGCACTTGTTCTTAAGGGCATTGGCCTCCCAGTCTTTTGGATTGATGGAGGCTATAAAAGCTATCGTCAGATTGTGCTCGACCATTTGTCAAATCCTGATTTCTATCCAAAAATGGTGGTATTGCACGGCTTATCCGGTGTTGGTAAAACGCATGTTCTCAAGACACTTTCATCAGATCAATTACCTGTTCTAGACCTAGAAGGTCTTGCCATGCACAAGGGGTCTCACCTTGGACATATTGGTATTGAGGCTATACAAACTCAACAAACCTTTGAAAATCTAATATTTGAAAGCCTGATTAAACTAAAGTCAGATTATTGTTTTGTCGAATCTGAGAGCAAGCGCATTGGTCCAGTATTCATGCCACAACCACTCTATAACAGCATTCAAGCCGGAGTCCACCTCCTGCTAAATGCAACGATTGATTTTAGAGTGGATCTCCTCGTTAAGGATTACTCATTATGTGATGATTTTGATGCTCAATTGCGCAAAGCGCTCTTGAAATTAGGTGTCTACACCAGCAAGGTATTTTTGGATGAGCTTGAAATCTTGATACAGCAAAAAGATTACGCTAAGATCTCAGAACGCTTACTTCTTGAATACTATGATCCCATCTATAAAAAAAGCATCGTTAAGCATAAATACACTAAAGAATTTGATGTGATGGGTATTCGTTCTGTAAGTGATGAAATTCGAAGCTGGTACACAGAATACCTTAACGGCTAATTTTAACAAATGAAAGACCATACAATTAAATAAATTATGAAGAAAGAGCACTGGTTAAAAACCAGTGCTCTTTATAAATTTCAAAGCGTTTTCATTTGCAATCTTTTTAATTTCCATCGGTGTAAAACCTTTTTTGGATAGTGCTTCAATGATATTCAAGGTTGCTGATGCATCTCTAATATCTTCAACCCCAACGTAATCCTCTACAATATAGTCACAATAATCGAAGCCAAACGCAACGGCATCAATACCTGCAATATCCACCATATAGGCAATATGGTCTGAAAGAGTTTCTATGTTGCGTTTAGATAAGTCTTCACTTACAAAGGCCCCAACAGATGCGATGCCGATTATACCACCTTGAGCGGCAATGGCTTTAATCTGTTCGTTCTTGAGATTACGTTTGTGGGGGCATAGAGCATAGGCATTTGAATGGGAAACCATTACGGGTTTCTGATTACACCTTAGAACATCATAAAAGCTTTTCTCATTTAAATGCGCCAAATCAAGAATCATATTCTTATCTTGAATTTTTTTTACCATCTTTCTCCCGAGGAGGGTTAACCCCCTCTCAGCGATACCCTCTACGCCAGTTGCAAATGCATTTTGTTCATTCCATGTCAAACCGATGTGTCTAAGGCCTCTTTCATAATAATCATCGATCATTAACAAGGACTCTCCAAAAGCCTGAATGCCTTCCATACCAACAATCGCCTTAACATTGTCATCGTACCATGTTTCCAGGAGATCATCCGTATTTAAAATCACTTTCATATGAGAAGTTGCATCATTCATCTCACGTTCAACTTGCTTAAAGGCTAAATCTAAAAAGCGACTAGATTCTATTTCAGAATTAGGATCACTCCAAACAACGAAAATAGAACCACCTATATGGCCAGATTTCATTTTTTCATAATGTCTAGTGTTAAAGGTGTCGCTGTAACCTTTTTGATGTTGGTTGGTTAGATCATAAAAGATATCTGCATGCAAATCAAAAAACTTCATATATTTCACCACAAATTTCACGACTTATTTTTGTTAAACTGATTAAATCATATTGATCTACTTTTAACAATTAAAGGCCCTTATCAATTGAAATATTTATATCAAACGGTGTTTGACCATGTCGAATGACCTCTAAGGCTTACGAACTATATTATCTCATAAATCGGATTCTAATTTAATTGTTTCTCAATAAGTTTGACCATATCTTCCGCAACGCTTTCAAGTTCAGCCTGGTCTTTACCTTCGATCATAACTCTTACAAGAGGTTCTGTACCTGATGGTCTGATTAACACTCTACCATTGCCATGAAATGTTTCTTCAATTTCTTTGATCTTTTCAGAAATAACAGCATCATCCATGTAATGATATTTTTTATCATTTGAGACTTTGGCATTCTTTAGAACCTGTGGATATACAGTCATTATGCTTGCAAGTTCTGAGAGTTTCTTACCACTTGCTTTCATAACTCTAATGAGCTGAACAGCAGTCAGTAAGCCGTCTCCTGTTGTATTATGCTTTAGGAAAATAATATGACCAGATTGCTCACCACCAAGATCATAACCATTTGCAAGCATTTCTTCAAGGACATAACGATCGCCAACCTTGGTTTTAATCGTTTGTAATCCATTTTCCTTCAAGGCAATATCAAAGCCTAAATTGCTCATTACCGTTGAAACAACAGTCCCATTGGCTAAGTCATTTTGATCATTTAAAAATTTTCCGCAAATGGCCATAATCTTGTCACCATCCACGAGTTCGCCATTTTCATCTATGGCAAGTAATCGATCTGCATCGCCATCAAAAGCAAGCCCTACATCCGCACCAACAACCTTGACAAAGTTTTTAAGATCACCAAGGTGTGTAGAACCACAATTTTCGTTGATATTGGTCCCATCAGGTTCATGATGTATTGTATACACCTTTGCATCTAATCGATTAAAGGTTCTCGGTGCAACATCAAATGCTGCGCCATTAGCACAGTCAAGTGCAAGTTTAAGCCCTTCAAAAGTTTCCCCATTTAAGGTTTCTAAAATATATTCTATATAATCTTCCTCTGCATGCGGATACTCTTTAACATGACCTATTTCAAGTCCCTCAGGCAAAGCAATTTCACTCTTCTCTTTAATGTGATTTTCAATTTCATCTTCAAGTTGATCCGACAGCTTTAAACCTAAATTATTAAAAAACTTAATGCCATTAAAAGCAACCGGATTATGGGATGCTGAAATCATAACACCTGCATCTGCATTTACCTTTTTAATTAATCTTGCAATGGCTGGTGTTGGTATAACACCCACTTTTAAAACATTACAACCTGTTGATAATATACCTGCTATCAAAGCAGCCTCTAAAAGATCCCCAGAAATTCTAGTATCTTTACCCACGATAATAGTTGCATTCTTATTGCCTTTTGTTATGGCATGTGCACCATACTTACCTAAACTCATCGCAAGTTCAATTGTAAGTTCCTTATTTGCAATCCCTCTTACACCATCTGTACCAAATAATCTTCCCACTTGATCACCTTACCTTATTATTTTATTCTATATGCTGATCTCATTCAATTGACTAGAATTACACACCTGAATATAGACCTCACTCAGATCCCTTTGTTATGATAGTGCCGCTAAAATGGTTGTTCTTGTGTGTGATTTAAGATCTTAACTTCTTATAATTGGACTAAATTTTTTTCAATGATTTTTTTAAGTACTTTTTCTATGTTAATTAATTCTAAATTGACCATATGCTCTTCGGGATATTTATCAAAATATTCTTTAAGAAGACTGAGAATAACTTCCGCCTGGCACGAGTCAAAATGGTCATCATATATGGCCTCAATAAAATCATAGTCTATTTCCTTAAGGTCTACTTTTCTTGAAAGTAAGTCTCTCATATAACCAACAAGACACTGACTTTCCTTGCATACATCACAGTTTCTACACATTGCATTAACATTTTTAAGGATTCTTTCACGATATAATTTCAAATCCTGTGCCTTTTGCTTTAAAGCAGATACAGAAACTTCTTTTAACTGCCTATTGAAAATCATAAATCTAAATATAGTGAGTACACTCAGCATAGATACTAAGAGT
>NZ_JBVBZF010000230.1:0-5789 GCF_057447755.1 Fusibacter sp.
AACCATAGAGAAGAGGGTAATGGTGTTTAAGGTCATATCTGCAAGGTTGAGGAAGTAGAGGGTCATCATAATTGCCAGTGGAATTACGATGGAAACGATGCCCGCCTCTCTTAAACCTATGAACAAGAAGAGTACTACGATTACCAGGAATAGACCTGAAAGTGCATTGTTGGTAACTGCGCCGAGCTGGTCTCTTACGAATTCCGCTGTATCACCACTGACTTCAACTTCTAGGTCAGCAGGGTATAATGACCCTTTTTCATTGTCCAAGATGTCTCTCACAAGACCACTTGTTTTTATAATATCTGCAGATTCCTTTTTCTTAACAGAAAGGGCAACTGCCGTTTTCATACTTGGTGCATCCGTTGATAAACCAACAGACATTCTTGAGTATGATTCAATTTCCTTATAACCGTCTTCAACGATGGCAAGGTCTTTAAGTCTTACTGGACCGGCACCTTGATAATCGATAATGACTTCGTTAAGTGCCTGTACGGATTCAAGCTCACCAACGGTTCTAATGTTATAGGTTTTCTCGTCAAGTGTTGCAGTACCGCCTGGGTAATTCAAGTTTGACAGTGCGATACTATTTTTGATTTGATCAAGTGAAATGCCATAGATGGCAAGCTTTTGTGGATCAAGGTGAATTTTGATTTCCCTTTCAAGGCCGCCGATGATAAGAACTTCAGAGACATCGCTGTTGGCTTCAAGTCTCTGCTTGATATCTTCGGCAAATCTTTTAAGCGCTACCTGATCATAATCCCCTGAAATGTTGATGATCATAATCGGTGAGTTGTTGGATTCGAGTGAAGACACGATTGGGGTCTCAACGTCAGATGGAAATTCCAAAGAAGCTGCATTGACCTTTTCTCTCACTTCATTCATTTTTTTCTCCATATCGACGCCTTGCTCAAATTCGAGCCATACATTTGCAGCACCAGATGTGGAGTAGGATGATAGCATTTTAACATCTTCAATTTCTTCGAGCTTTGTTTCTAAAACATCACTCACCAGTGTTTCTACCTCTTCTGGTGCTGCACCTGGATAAATGGCAAGTACTTGACCATAAGGTAAAACAATTTCTGGATTTAATTCCCGAGGCAGTCCAAAATAAGCGCTAACCCCAACGATAATAATTGCGACGAGTATAAGGTACACAATTTTATATCGATCAATAAAAAAAGCAGCCCACTTTCCTAAGATATTCTTTGGCTGTTGAAGCTCGGGAATGCTTTGTAAATCTTCATATTGTTTCATGTATTTCCTCCCAAACATTAAATATAAAGTAACTATGAATAATATGTCTAATAATACCGCATATTTGTTAAAAAACGATTAAAAGGATATTAGAAAAAAAACCAAATTAAAGGGTTTTAACAAGACATAGCGAATAATGCAATTAGAACATAATATGATTTAGTATAAACCAGAGCCTTAAAACTGTATTTAAGTGAGTATTAAGCGTTTATTAATAAATCTTATTGTAGTATAACATAGAGTCAAATGTCATGTACATAAGCGAAAAGTAGAGGGGGAATTATGGAACATGTCAGAAAGGAAAATGACATCAATCGGATAAAGGGTGCGAATACACTTATTAAGCAGATGTTTTTTATAACCTGCGTGGTGGCCTTTTGTTCATTGTTCTTTTTCAATTTTTTTGTAGAGGGTTTTATCATAACAATCTCTGTAATTGCAATGCCCGTATTGCTTTACTGGTATGAGGATGTCAATCCCATCCATGTGGGGATTATGATTGCAATCGCATCACCTTTTTTTAGAATGTTTACTTTAGTTGTCAGCCACATGTCGATAGAAATTGCTTTTCAAGTCATTTGGCCTGAAATCTTTTTTTACCTTTGCTACAGTATTATATTCAATCAGATCTATGTTAAACGAGATCGAAAGTTGAACGATTTGGTCCTTGCAGTATTTTTAAGCGATTTTATCTCTAATATTATAGAGATGTCTTTGAGGCTCATGACGCCAGCACTTTCCTTAAATGTGTTTAGGGGCCTTGCGGTTATCGCACTTGTCAGAACCACAATCATCATTATTTTGGTCATAATCGTCAAGCAGTTTAGAACACTGGTGGTCAGAGAGGCGCATGAAAGGCATTACCATCATCTGCTTATGATGACCTCAAACTTTTGGAGTGAGATTTACTTCATGGAAAAGAACATCAACTATATTGAGGCACTTATGGCAAAGGCGTTCAAGCTATACCACAAGGCAGAGTCGAGCCATGCAGATCCTGAAATAGTTGAAATTGCCCTTGATGTGGCAAAAGAGGTCCATGAGGTCAAAAAGGACTATATAAGAGTTATACAAGGGCTTGAAGCCATAACCGAAAAGAAACTTTACGATCTTGAAATGGGGATTCATGAAATTGTAAAGGTGGTTGTAACCAATACACATAACTGCTATAAGAACAAGGCACAAAAGATTCACCTTGTTGAGAATGTTAAAAGCCAAGCACCTGTCAAGTATCATTTCTATATGACGTCCATATTAAGAAATCTTATAGGTAATGCCATTGAGGCTTTTGATGAGGATGAAAATGGTTTTGTACAGATTGATGTGTATGAGGCTGAAGAGGATTTGATCATAGAAGTTTCGGATAATGGAAAGGGCATTAAAGAGAGAGATTTTCCTTTCATTTTCAATCCAGGCTTTAGTAGTAAATATGCACTGGATTCAGGGGAAATACAAAGAGGTGTTGGTCTCAGTGTGGTAAAAGGCTTGGTAGAGAATATTTTCTTAGGTACAATAGAGGTGGAGAGTACAGAATTTAAGGGGACAACCTTCAAAATTTGTATCACACTTAAAAATCTCTCTGGGGGGACTGTATGAGGTTTTATATTTTAGATGATGATATCAATACCATTCAAATGCTATCAAATCTTATAGAAGATTTGGATATGGGGAAGGTCGTTAAGACACAGACGGATCCCCTAGTGGCACAAGATGAACTTTTACAATATAATGTAGATATTTGTCTAGTAGACTATCTAATGCCCAAGCTCGACGGCAGTCGATTGATTCAAAACATTCGATCCGAGTCCAAGGAAATTGATTTTATTATGATTTCTCAGGTTTCAGATCCTGAAATGGTATCTGAATCCTACCTTAGTGGGGCGGAATTTTTCATCCATAAGCCACTGAACACCATTGAGTTTAAAAAGGTGGTAGACCACGTGGTACAAAAGAGACGGATGGTTAAAAAGCTTGATCACATTAGGCAGTTTTTAGGGGAGGGAACTCAAAAGGAAACGCCAAAAGCGGCCTTTAAACCCAAGTTTGAAAGACATTTTATGGCACTTGGCATGATGGGGGAAAAGGGGACCACGGATTTAATCAAGGTTTGTGAAGCCCTTTCTGAAGTTGAAATTCTCAAGGAAAAGGCTTTAAACCAATGGCTGGCAAACTCGGGTGAGCGGCCCAAAACCGTCAGTCAGAGGATGAGGCGGGCTCTTAGCAAAGGCTTAAACAATATGGCCCATCTGGGGATTGAGGATTTTGGTCATGAGACCTTTGTGAACTATGCCTACAAGTTATTTGACCCACAAAGCGTACGGGAAGAGATGGACTATATAAAGGGCAAACGCAAGACAGGTGGTAAGCCTAACTTATTCCACTTTATCAGCTGCTTGATCATAGAGGTCCGAAATCAAGATTAAAGCAAAAGATAGAAAGCAAAAGCAATGAGTAAAAGCAATGAGTAAAAGTAGTAAGTAAAAGTAATAAGTAAAAAACAATTTGAAATTTGCAATAGAAATACCCTTGATAGGACACAGAAAATATTTTTCTGTGTCTTTTTGTGTCCCAATGAGGCAAATTGAATTTTCAGAATATACTGAAAACATCCATTGTGATATTAATTTTAAGGGGGACAAGAAACATGAGAAAAGCAATATCGGTATTGATGGTAATGATGCTCGTTCTAGGTTTATTATCCGGTTGTACAGCAAGCACAACTTCCACAGGCTCAGGCAGCGATGCTGATGTCATCAAAGTGGGTTGGATTGGATCTTTAACTGGGGACCAGGCTGTATGGGGCACTTGCGAGTTTAATACTGTGCAAATGTTAGTAGATGAAGCCAATGCAAACGGCGGTTGGTTAGGCAAACAAATTGAGTTAATCGGTTATGATACAAAAGGCGATTCTCTTGAAGCAGTAAACGCAGTTAAGAGATTAGTAGGTCAAGACAAAGTCGTTGCTATTATCGGACCAAATGCTTCAGGACAAGCAATTGCAATTAGCCAAGTGCTTGAAGAAGCTGGCGTTCCAGATATCGCAACAGTTGCGACAAATCCTAAAGTTACAGTTGATGAAAATGGCAACACCAAGCCTTATAACTTTAGAGTTTGTTTCATCGACCCTTACCAAGGTGCAGTAGCAGCTGGTTATGCTTATGAAATTTTAGGCCTTAAAAAAGCGGCAATCCTATACGATGTTGCTGATGAGTACTCTCAAGGCTTAACGGAATTCTTTGAAAAGACGTTCGTAGAGCTTGGTGGTGAAATCGTTGCTAAAGAAGCATTCAAATTTGGTGATGTTGACTTTAGACCACAACTTTCTTCAATCAAAGAAAAAGACCCTGAAATCATCTTTATGCCATACTTCTTCAAGGAAGTTGCCCTTAGCAGTACTCAAGCAAGAGAGCTTGGTATCAATGCAGTATTAATGGGCGGCGATGGCTGGACATCTGAACAGCTTCTCGAAATGGCTGGTGACTCTGTACAGGGCAGCTACGTCGTAAATCACCTTGATTTCGAAGACCCAGATGTTCAAGACTTTAAAAATGCTTACATGGCTAAATACAACTCAGCAGTTGAGCTTAACGGCTACCTAGCATACGATGCCTTCAAGTTATTAGAGGAATCTGTAAATAAAGCAGGCGTTGCTGACTCTAAAAAAATCAAGGATGCAATGGAAACAGCAGAGGTTCAAGGTATCACTGGTAAAATTAAGATTAATGCACAAACACACAACCCAGAGGGTAAAGAAGCGGCTATCTTAAAAATCGACCAAAATAAATACGTGTTCCAAATGAAATACTCTGTGGAAATCAAGTAATATGCTCAAATTAAAAGAGAGCGTTCATCGCTCTCTTTTATAGCATTAAGAAGACTTGTTTAACGTTACTGATTATGGGGGAAGGTGGCACAATGACAACATTTTTTCAACAATTAATCAACGGAATCTCAATCGGCAGTGTTTATGCACTGATGGCTGTAGGTTATTCCTTGGTTTACAGTATTATGAATTTTAGTAATTTTGCCCACGGCGGGGTTATCATGATCGGTGCCTATATGGGATTCTTTGCACTTGCAATGGGGAACTTGCCTTTTCCACTTGCAATATTACTCGCAACAGCGGGCGCCGCAGCACTTGCAATTGTGCTAGAACGTATCGCCTACAATCCACTTAGAAAAAGAAATGCACCTTATTTATATTTCATTATATCAGCCATGGGCGCTTCTATCTTTTTAGAAAACCTCGTTATTGCAACAATTGGTCCTAACTTTAGAACCTATCCAAAGGTCTTTGCCAAGGAACCCTTCCTAATTGGTTCATTGGCACTAGGACGACTTGATGTGATGATGTTTATCATATCTGCAATTTCACTTACAGCACTTCTATTCATCATCGAGAAAACCAAGACAGGCATGGCAATCAAGGCGACTGCTTATAACCTGAGAGCCAGTGCCCTTATGGGGGTCAACACTGACCACATTATCTTTATCGTATTCGGACTTGGTGGGGGACTTGCAGGGATTGCCGG
>NZ_JBVBZF010000231.1:0-5758 GCF_057447755.1 Fusibacter sp.
TCAAGGGTATTTAAGCGATAGTAGAGATCTTCTCTGAATTGCTTCTCATGGCTCATGGCAAGGAGGTTGCGGTTCGTTGCCGCAATGACCCTAGCATTTGTCGGTATGAGACGGTTACCCCCAACACGTTCAAACTCCTTCTCTTCAAGAACCCTTAGTAGCTTCGTCTGCATCTGAAAGCTCATGTCTCCAATTTCATCAAGGAGAATAGAACCGCCATTTGCCACTTCAAACTTCCCTTTTTTGGAAGATGACGCACCAGTAAACGCCCCCTTTTCATAACCAAAAAGCTCTGATTCCAAGAGTTCACTAGGTATGGCACTACAATTGATCTTAACAAAGGGATTACTCAGCGTCGAATTGTTGAAATTGTGTACGGCATTCGCTAAAATTTCTTTACCAGTTCCCGTTTCACCGATAAAAAGGATCGGGAAATTAGATTGGGCAGCACGTTTGGTCTTATCAATAAGGTCCTTAACGATTTTGCTCTCTCCAATATAGTCCCTAAAGGTATAAGAACTCACATTTCTTGAGATACTGTGATAAAGACTTGCATATTCACTGTCCTCAGTTTCAGGCGCTTCCGCTAATATTTTTTTAATCGCAGAAATGCTATTGAAGTATACAATTCCAATAACGCCTAATAGCTCCTCCCCATCAAAAACAGGGATATGAGAGGACAATCCCAAAATACCATCTAAGTTTGTTAAGACCCCTTTATCTGACTGACCTGTTTTCAGCACTTTTTCAAAGCCCGTGGCGTTGATGAGCTCATTAATATTCTTGCCTATGACATCTTTATCATTTTTACCAGACATTTTCTTGCTGGAATCGGAAAAGAAAATAACTTTTTGATGCTTGTCTATAATTAATGCCCTATCAAAGCTGGAATCTAAAATTTTATCTAAAAGTCCGCCTCTTTCAAAAAACAGCTCTCTTTTGATATTTAAATTCATAAAACCTCATCCTATCGTGTGTCTTTTTGATACTCATTTTGATACAGTGTGTCTTTTTGAGTCACTTACATTATACCTTATTTTGAACATTATTCAACTGTTATAAGCCATGGTTGGCTTTTCTGAGAAATGAAATCTCTATGAACTTAGATATTTTATAAACATTTTTTATCAGCATTTTGGCTACTTTTCTAAATCTTGCGACTATAGGTTTTCCAATAATTTGATTTTACAATGAAGCTTTCAAAAAAATCTAAAAAAAGCTGAAAACATAGATATTTTCAGCTTAATTTTTTACCACGACTATAGGGCCATTGATGACTTCCATGACTTTGGAGACTGGAAGGTTATTTTGAATGAGTTTTACCATGACCTTCATATAAGGATGAATGTGGTGAAAATACTTTTTATAATCTGAACATAGATAATTTAAGCCGTATTCGCCATCATTTGTGATATCGAAACGATGTCTAGGGCATTCGCCGTTACAGGCAAATTTGACCTCACAGCTTTGACACTGACTTGGAAGTGAGTTTGCTTTGGCCATGCCGAAGGCAACCTGACTTGGTGCTTCGATAATCGTTTTAAGAGGATCCACTAAAACATTGCCAAGGCGATATTCAGGATAAACATAATGGTCACACGCAAATAGATCACCATTATGCTCAATCGCCAATGCCTTGCCACAGGTCTTAGAAAAGATGCAGACTGTTGAAGGCAATCCCAGCCATGATTCAAGTGCCCATTCAAAATTCATGATGAAGATGTTACCCACATCATTTTTAACCCATTGATCAAAAATTTCAGTTAAAAAATCACCGTATTGACCTTTGAGGACGCTAAAGGGCGCCATTTGATGGTTTAGATGCGCCTGTTTTGCATGTGCAGGAGTGGCGTGCTTTAATCCGATTTGAACTTCATCTGAGGTGGCTAAACGTTCCACGATTGGTGTAAACTGAATGTATTTGATGCCGATTTTTTTTAGAAATCGGTAAATTTCAAGTCCTTTTCCGACTGATGCATGGCTTACACAAACCAAGGCATTATACTGTATCTCGTGCTGATTAAAAAGCGCAATGGCTTTCATAACGCGATTTGCAGATGGTTGTCCCTTCAGGTCTTTTCTATAGAAATCGTTGATGGCTTGTGGGCCATCAATGCTAATCCCCATGAGGATGTTATTCGCTTTGATAAAGTGACACCATTCATCGTCTATAAGGGTGCCATTGGTTTGAATAGAGTTAATAATGGTTTTGCCATCGGCATATTTACGCTGGTATTGAATGACCTTTTTAAAATAATCTATGCCGAGCAAAGTGGGTTCACCGCCTTGCCATACGAACTGAATCTCAGGAATACTTTGAGATTGAATGTAGTTTTTAATATAAGCATCTAGGACCACGTCCGACATTTTTGAACTTTCCGTTTTGGGAAAAAGCTCAGACTTTTCAGTATAAAAGCAATAGTCACAGTCTAGATTACAACGAGGACCAATTGGTTTTGCCAAAATATGAAAACCTGTTCCAATATCAGTTAAATTCAATTTCTCACCTCTTATCTTGTCTTGTGAAGAAAGCGTCTTAGTCCTCTCTTTATTGAAGAGGACTTAAGACGCTATATTAACACTGGCTATTAATGATTAATGTCTTGCTGGAATAAATGGCTTAAGATTGAACTCAACATAGTCAAACTCGCCTGTGAACTCATAATCTCCAAATGCCTTATAAAGTTCTTCAGTTTCCTTGTGCTGATCTCTACCAATATCAAGGCCTTCAAGTGTAAGATTGATTGCAGTTTTGAAATCAGATGCGCCCACTAATTGATCATTGATATAGAGTTTTCCTTTTCCGCTCTCCATGCTTGTACGCGTGAAGTCGAATTTAAATTCACTTTGGCCAATTGGTACATTGATGTCAGAAGTAATTCTTGTGTAGTCACCATATCTGTTGTAGACAAAAGTAAGTTTATTGTTCATCACATAAAGTGCGTAACCGCCCATTTCATCTCCCAGTGCTACAAGTACACCTTGGTCTTCCTTGGATTTAATTGTTACGGGTACTGTAATTGTGAAATGACTTGTGTTTACACTAGGTGCGGCCTTAACATTTATAGTATTAACACCTGGGTAGTATTTGAATGTTTTTCTATCTGCGGCAGACCCTAATTGTGTATATCCCATATCTCTTGGCGTTACTTCCTTATAAGGAAGAATATTTTTACCTTCAGCCTCTTTGTCAAATAGTGCTTTGAGCTCTGCAAGCTTTTCAGGATATATTTTGGAAACATCAAGTGATTCTGTGAAATCATTACTTACATTAAAAAGCTTCCATTGATCAGCATCATAACTAGTTCCGGGAACATGTACAGATTCCGCTTTCCAACCGTTGCTATAAATTGCACGCTTTGGTGATACATAGGTGATGGCAGTAGTAGATTGTTCAGGAACATTTTCTGATGCAAATGTATATGCAATGCTCTTGCCATGCATTTCCATTTGAGTGACCCCTTTAATAGACTTAGGTAGAGCCACTTCAACCATTTCTAAAACAGTTGGCGTAATATCCGTAACGTTGACATATTGATTTCGGATCGATCCCTTGTCAGAAATGCCCTTTTCCCATGAAATGATGAGTGGGTTTCTAAGTGCGCCAGCTGCTGTAGTACCTTTATAACCCGCAAAAGGCGTGTTAGATACTTGTGCCCAGCCTCTAGGATAGAGCGCCTGCATGTCCGGTCCACCAATCAGGCCAAATTTTGGCATTAAGTCTTCAACAGTTGCAATACGGCCACCAAAAGCACTAAAAAAACTGTCTGTGCCATCAGGACCACCGTCAGATGTCGCACCGTTGTCACCTAGAAGTACAAAAATCGTGTTATCGTATTCACCTAGTGCTTTTAAGTGTTCAACGAGCTTACCAACTTCTTCATCAGCTTGTGTGATGTAGCCAGCATAGTTTTCCATGAATTTTATATAGAGCATTTTTTGTTCAGCAGACAAGGTATCCCATGCTTTAACGGTAGGATCAGCTGGACCAAGTTTTGCATCTGATGGTAGTATGCCGAGTTCTTTCTGTTTTTCAAAACGGTCTATTCTGATTTGATCCCAACCTTTATCATAAACACCCTTATAGGCATCTGCATAATGTTGAGGCACTTGCTGAGGTGAATGACCCGTCCCAAAGGCATAATTTAAGAAAAAGCCCTTTTCAGGATAAATAGAGACATGGTCCGTAATATATTGTTTGGCATGTGCCAATAAATCGTCGTTCAAATTATAACCTTCAGTCATTGGCACTGCAACCATCTCGTTACCGTTAACGAGTTGTGGCGCGTATTGATCCGTTTCACCATCCATAAAGCCATAGTAGCGGTCAAAGCCTTTTGCAAGTGGCCAGTAATCAAATGGTCCAGCAGGTGTTACCGTGTTTACTGGTGCAATATGCCATTTACCCACACCATAAGCACTGTAGTCATTCGTTTTTAAAATCTCTGATATTAAACCTGCACTTGGTGTTACCCCGCCTTGTAAACCAGGACGGTCCATTTCCATCGAGACGTTTGCAACATGACCAACGCCAACTGCATTGTTATCACGCCCTGTTAATAAAGAAGCTCTTGTTGCAGAAGACAGTGGACAAGCATTAAAATTCGTGTATCTTAATCCGTTTGCTGCCAATAAGTCGATGTTAGGTGTTTTAATTTCAGCCCCATAACTGCCAAGATCAGAGAATCCAATGTCGTCTAGGATGATATAGACAATATTTGTGTCATCCGCATCCTGTGTGACATTTTGAGTAGCACTTTTATTATCTGTGCTAACAGAACCTGCTTGTGTAACATTTGATTCAGCGAAGACACTTGGTGACATCGTCGTTACAAGTGCCAAAACAGAACCTAGTGCAATCGCTCTTTTTGCAAGATTTTTACATGCAAAACTAAATTTCATTTATTTTTTCCCCCTTTTGTAATATGATGAAGATGTTATCCCTTAAGGATAAGTCTATAGATTGAAGTAAATGAAAACAATGGACAGACGTTGGAAAAAAGAATGATATTTTTGTGCAAGTGCACAAATGCTAATTGACGATAGGGGTGTGGTTTATAGTGAATGAGTTAATAGAAAACGTTAAGGCAGACATGAGTATTGTAGAAGCGACACACATATTTTTTCAAGCATTGACAAGGGGCTGTGATATTCAAGACATTATTGATATCGGGAGTAAAATTATGGGGAATCCCTTGTTTGTGCGCGATAAATTCTTTAAAATCTTAGCCCATACTAAGGATGCCATCGTAGATGATTATATTTGGAATGAAGAAATCGTCCAATTGGGCTATCAAAACTATAAAAGCTTTAAGTACCTCTCAAAGAAAGGTCTGTTGGAAAGCATGGAAAAAGCCAAAAATCCGATTTGCTTCCTAGACCGCGGTATTGAAGCTCATCTTGAAAAAGCAAAATTATTTGATACTTATGAAGGCGATTATCCATACTATAAATTTATTGCAGATGGAATTGAAGAAAAAAAGGTTAAAATACCAAGAATTTGGTCAAATATTAATAAGCATGATAAGTCCATGGGGCAGGTAATCGTCTTGGAGGCATTTCGGCCTTTTAAACAGGCTGACTTTGAGATGATGAGGCTCATAAGCCAGGTGATCTCCCTAGTAGTTCAAAACAATCGAGATTATGATGCGTTTGTGGACACTTATCGTGACAAACTCATTATCGATTTGATTCAAGGCAACATTAAAGATAGGATGATCATTGAAGAGCGATTGAGATTTAGTGAATGGCGTCAAAA
>NZ_JBVBZF010000232.1:0-5756 GCF_057447755.1 Fusibacter sp.
AAATCATTTTTTTAGTCATGCCACCATCAATAATTAAATTCGCACCATTGATAAAGTCATTTTCTGGTTCACAGAGAAACAAGCAAGCACTTGAGATATCAGACGGTTTTCCTACTCTACCAGAGGGATGTTGCTTATGATCATTCTCGCTGAGATTCTCAATAGAATTTGTGTGAATCCATCCTGGACTTATTGCATTTACAGTGATTGGCGTATGTGCCAAAGAAACACACAGTGAATTTGTAAAAGATACGATACCACCTTTTGTTGCGCCATATGCCTCCCAATCAGGTTCATTTTGATGCCATCTGGTAGAGGCAATATTGATAATCCGGCCATAGGACTCACCCATGTTTAAACTAATAAACGCCTTTGCCATGAGCATTGGCGCTCTCAGATTAACCGCTAGAACATCATCCAACTCCAAACTGCTAATGTCTTCAATTCTTTTATGAAAAGAGGATATGGCAGCATTATTTATCAAAACATGAGCCGTCTTATAAGTCCTTTTAATTGTTTCAAAAAAATGAAGTATTTCAGCTTCAGACTTAAGATCAACCCTGTAAAAGTCCACCGCATTCGGCATTTCAACATGTTCATTTTTATCGAGAGCGATAACTTGATAGCCTTTTTCAATATAACGTAAACATAAGTCTATACCAATGCCACCACTAGCACCTGTTATGATTGCGATTTTCTTCATTTGATCACCCTTTCAAACATTATTGTGGTTACAGATTCAATATTTCATATTTCATATTTCATATTTCATATTTCACATTCAACATTGCATTTAAATATTAGACTTTGAAATTTCATCATAAAGCATCTCAGCATCAGACACAATAATGCCTGCACCATTTTCTATAAGAAGAGCTTCATCTCTAAAACCCCAGTTCACGCAGATACAATCAATACCAGAATTTTTAGCTGTTTCAATATCCACTTCTGAATCACCAATGTAAACGACCTCATGTTCAAGTAGGCCCATTTCTTCAATGCAAGCCTTTACCATATCCGGGGAAGGCTTGCGATTCAAGCCAGAACGTTCTCCAAGTGCAAACTCAACCCATTGACTAAAATACTGAGCATTTAAAGCTTTTACTGCAGGGTCAATCTTATTGGATACGATGCCGAGCTGATATCCTTCAGCTTTTAGTTTTTGCAAGAGGTCTATTAAGCCATCATAAGGCTTTGTCTTATGATCACAGTTCAAATTATAGAAGGTTTTAAACTCATCCAAAATTGCATCAAACTGGCTATTTTTTTCACCTTCGGGAACACATAGCTCAATCAATCTTTTCACGCCATTTCCAACATACTGTCTCACTTCAGCAAGGGTTTTTTCCTTTAAGTGAAATGCCTTCATTGTATGATTAACAGCGTCCATCAAATCTTCAAGTGAATTTAATAGGGTGCCATCTAGGTCAAAGATAATGCCTTTGTATTTTTTCATTTTTATTCCCTCTTTTCCCTTTTTATGTATCGTATCAGGTTACCAGCGCTCTGTAAAGATGCACTAAGCCTAATCAAATGTCCTGTATCTTTATTTGCCTATCAAGGAAGAGGAGTCTTTAAGCAATTTTTACAAGGCTAAAAAGGGCTTGAAGCCACAAAATACTGTGTGCTTCAAGCCCTAAATTTATATATTAATCCCACTCTAAAATAACTTTACCCGATTGTCCGCTCTTCATGATCTTAAAGCCTTCTTCAAACTGAGTATAGTGCATTTTATGCGTTATAACCTTTGATACATCTAAGCCTGATTGGAGCATAGCCGTCATTTTGTACCAAGTTTCAAACATTTCACGACCGTAAATGCCTTTGATAAATAAGCCACCAAATACGATTTTATTCCAATCCACATTGGTATCAGGTGCTTGAATGCCTAGCATTGCAATCTTTCCACCATGAACCATGTTGTCTACCATATCGTTAAGTGCTGCACCATTACCTGACATTTCAAGACCAACGTCAAAACCTTCCGTCATGCCAAGTTCTGCCATTACATCCACTAATTTTTCTTTTCTTGTATTAACGGTTCTTGTTGCACCAAGTTCTTTAGCAAGTTCTAATCTATAATCATTGATGTCTGTTACTACGACGTGTCTTGCACCAACGTGTCTTGCAACCGCTGCTGCCATCATACCAATTGGACCTGCACCAGTGATAAGAACGTCTTCACCAATAAGGTCGAAAGATAAAGCTGTATGAACCGCGTTTCCAAGTGGATCCATGATGCTTAAGACATCTTCGTCGATACTTTTAGAGCACATCCATACATTGCTTTCTGGAATTGAAGCATATTCTGCAAAAATGCCAGTTCTGTTAACGCCAATACCCACTGTATCTTTACATAAGTGTCTCTTTCCAGCAAGGCAGTTTCTACAAACGCCACAAACAATATGACCTTCACCAGAAACTAAATCACCCACTTTAAACGCCTTTACAAGGGCACCCACCTCTACAACTTCACCGACAAATTCATGTCCGATTGTCATAGGCACTGGAATTGTGTCTTGCGACCATTTATCCCAATTATAAATATGCACATCTGTTCCACAAATGGCTGTCTTTTTCATTTTTACCAGTACATCTTTGTCGCCAACAACTGGCTTATCAACTTCTTCTAACCAAAGTCCTTCTTGAGGAAATTTCTTAACAAGCGCCTTCATCTTCGTGTTCATTTCAGCCTCCAATAAAAAATATCGTACACTATAAAACGGTATTCGTCCGTTATATTGTACGATATCTTGGCGCTTTATGCAAGATTATTCTGAGTAATAAAGCACGATAACCGCCTTAGTTTGGTCATCGCTAATATTCTTATAAACATGTGGTTTATCAGGTACAAAAATCGCCGCATCATCAGTCTCTAGAACGTTTACAGCATTGCCCATTTTCACCTGAAGTCTCCCTTTTGTCACGACAACATACTCTTCAACACCCTTAAAATGAGCATCTGATACATGTTCGCTATCACGATCCAGCTCTATCACATAAATTTCGAATTTTCGCATGGGGTCATAAGGGAAATAGGTAAATAGTCGATACTTGCCATCCTCTTGTTCCACTTCATAGGCATCATTCTTTCTTACAACTCTCATTTGATCCTTTTCTTCATTGAGTAATGATGTAAAAGAAATCTTTAAACCATCTGCAATTTTCCAGATTGTGCCTACCGATGGATTTGCCTCACCTTTTTCAATCTGAGCCAGCATACTCTTGCTAACACCTGTGAGATTCGATAAATCGTTTAATGAAAGATGACGCTCTTCTCTTAGTAATTTTAAATTCCCAGCGATTAAATTATTGATTTCCTTCATTTAAAAACTCCTATAGGTCCTTTATTTAATGGATTGGTCTAAAGCTTTTTTTCGGTTCTTTTCACGATACATACTTTGATCTGCCGCTGATATAAGTTCATCAGTTGTTGTGCCATGGTCTGGATAAAATGATATACCAAGGCTTGCCACTGTACTAAAATAATGGCCATTTATTTCGCAAGGCTCAGACAAGACGTTTCTCAATTGGTCTCTTATTGTTTCCATTTCTAGCCGTGATGCTTGATCCACTAGAAATAAAAACTCATCTCCACCTATTCTTGCAATATGTGCTTTGTCAGCAACTGTTTGCTTAAATCGATCTGCGACAGCAACAAGAAGTAAGTCACCCGTTTCGTGTCCAAAAGTATCATTTACGACTTTGAATTGGTCTAAATCCACATAAATCAGCGCAAATTTATTGAATTCTAAGGCACCCGCTTCATTTTGGGCCAATCTTTCTTCAATTGCTTCATATATAAATTTACGGTTATAGAGGCGGGTCAAAGGATCTGTATTGATCAGCATTTTAAAGTTTTTTAAGGCTTCTTCTTCAATCCTAATATCACGATACATGGCAAAAAAACCCTTAACCTTTCCACCGATCACTACTGGACTTCCGACTGTTTCAACATCTAACAAAGAACCATCTTTGTGTTTCCTTTTGGTTTTAGCCATCATGGTTCTATTTTCCAAAATGACTTTTTTGAACTGATTAGCCTCATTTTCATAGCCTTCAGATATTACCAAATCATTGATATGTTTGCCAATGCATTCACTTTTTGAATAGCCAAAGAGTTCCTCAAATTTAGCATTAATATCTAAAACGACTTCTTGGTCGTCTAAAATAGCCGTTGGAAATAAAGATCTGTTGAAAAGCTGTTCTAAGAACTCCTCTTTTTCATGTAGCAATTTTTCAGTCTTTTTAGCTTCAGTAATATCTTGATAAATAACATAGTTGCCAGTGGTTCGTTTATCAATAATGACCGGATAGGCAATCACATGAACATCTAGCAGTCTACGGTCCTTTGTATGTCTTTTCAAGTTAACCTCAACACGCTCTTGATTCAATACGCGATTAAAAAGCGCCTTGGCTTCTTGAACCTGTGAATCCTCTACCAACAAGGGATCTATTTGACGTCCAATGGCTTCAAGTCTCGTGTAACCAAATAAAGTGACGAAGGCTTCATTTACATCCACAATCTTCCCATCACCATCTAAAATCACAATTGCATCAGGGGCATTATTAAAGAGTTCTCGATTATGGGCAGATATAAATGTGATTTCTTCATATAGGGATTGGTCCTCAATGACCTTGAATTCCATTAGGTGAATATCTTCTGACTCACTTAATGTAGACAAAGCGACTTCTAAAAGAAGCGTATTTCCCTGAAAGTCCAGAATACTCTTAAACTGGTGGTCTGTTCCCTCTTTGAGAATTTCTGATACCAAAGCCTCAAGCACAGCATTATTTTGGATATCCTTGAGGCCATCCAACTTTAAAAGTGCCATAAATGCACGATTACACTCAATAAGGTTCTTGGAGTAGGAAATAATCACAGGGCTCATAATATGGTCAAATATTTTTCGATATAAGTGAAGGTCCATTATAAATCTCCTTGGCATATGGATGTTATTTCATTAGTATTAAACGGACTGATTAAAAATTTCCATCATCAGATCTTTGATAATATGGGGAATACGCTCATATACATCTTGAGTGTAAACGCGTTCGGTAATTTTGTGAAGATCTTTTCCCCATGGTCCAATATTAACCACAGGCATATTTAGTGTGGCTAAGTCCTTAAAGGGAATTTTATAGACCACATCCCATCCGGGGCTATTGGCCTTAATTAAAGCAATATCTTCATCATTGCCTGACCAAGTTGCATAGGATAAATCTGAAATTCCCATGAAATACCCCTGTGATTCAAAGGTCAAATTATATTTTTCAAGGGCAATTTTATTGATGGTTTCTTCAAGTGAGAAAGGTAACTTTCTTGTAATATCCTTATTATTAACATGCGGATAGTAGGGGCCTGATAAGGCCACAATTATGGCTGGGCCTTCAAGATCAATCTTGTCCTGAACAAACTCCACAAGCCGTGTTGTCGCTTCAGGTAATGTAATATTATTCTCAATCAGCAAAACATTAATCTCTTCCTGAAAAGCATCATATTGATTTTCAAAGGACTGTCCTAATTCATCAAGTGCAACTTTATAGACCTGTTCAAAAGTATAGACCCTAGGAACAAATGAAATCTTTGAAGGGGTTTCACCAGTTAATGTACAATAGTTTTCATATGCATCTTCAAAATAGATTAAGGTATCTCTTAACGAACGATTTGCAAGGGATACGAGCTTATCCATAATTTTTTTAGGCGACCTCGTAAAGGTCAGCCAGTTGAAGTAGCCTGTTGCAGCTTCTGGAAT
>NZ_JBVBZF010000233.1:0-5711 GCF_057447755.1 Fusibacter sp.
AGTTTTAGAAGCTCTAACAAGGCCAAAAAGGTCACGACGATCTCTTCCTTAATGATCTCCTCACCAAAGAGTTCTGAAAACAAAAAATTATCACTGGTCTTTAGGCGTTTCCGAATGCCCTTAAGCTTTTCCTCTACAGTAAAAAAGTCACGCTTGATCCCCTTAAAGAAGCCTTTTCGATGTTCGTCAAACCTATCAATCTTGGCCATTAGCCTTTGAACCGCTTCAACTAAAAGGTCACTCTCTAGATTGCTGTTAAGGTCTTCTATCGAAATCTTTCTGACGTATTGACCAAGCTCTTCTTGGTCCTTAAAAATAACCTCATCCAAAGTCCCTTCACTTGCCCTTAACTTTTCTGCAGCTTCTTTAAAGCGTTTATATTCAATCAATCGCTTGACAAGCTCTTTCCGAGGGTCCATATCTGAATACTCATAATACTCCATTGGATCGTTTTTATCTGGGAGCAGCATTCTAGACTTAATTTCAATCAAGGTAGCTGCCATCACGAGAAACTCCGTTGAACGTTCCAGGTCTAAATCCTTAATAATCTCCAAATACTGAGATGTGATCTTAACGATGGGAATATCGTATATGTCTATTTCATCTTTGGAAATCAAATGAAGTAATAAATCCAGTGGTCCTTCAAATGCTTCAATCTGTACATCAATACTCATTTTTTATACTCTCAATATATTTTATTTCATCTTCAAGACTCATCTCAATCCGATGATCGATTTTATACTTTAAAAGTGCATCCATCATAAGACGCATTTGACCATTTTGAGGAATGCCAATTCGAATCAAATCATTCCCCCTGACCCTTAACTTATATCTTGTCTGCAGGCCAAGAAACTGCCCTACTAGACCGCTATGCTTGACACACAGAAGATTCAAAGTCTCAATTCTCTTATTATACAATAGTTTGTAAAGATTATAATCATTAATTTCTAAACTTGAACAAAAGAGTTCTAGAGTCCCATTAAATTCTCTATGGCATTTTTTGATTTGGTCATCAACCCCATACAGCCATTCTATGTGATCATAAAATGAAAGCATTAAGACCGTTCGCTTATGCTGGTCTCGGTTTAAACCTTCAATAAGCTTAAGAGGTCTCTGTTTTCCGACAGCCTTCCAGCCCGTATTTATAAGCACCTCTAAATTTAAATGCCAATGCTCTGTCTTAAAGAGCTTTGCAAGCTCCATCTGCATCCTTGAAAGTGGCAAACTAGATAATCGGTCGAGTTTGATACACTCAAGCATATGTCTTTGTGTTTGGTCCTCAATTGTAAAGTCCAATTGATTTTTCAATTTAAGTGCCCTTAAGACTCTTGAAGGATCTTCGTAAAAACTGTTAGCCTGCAAGATACGAATTCGTCTGCTGCTGAGGTCCGTCATAAAAAGAGGATGACTCGCATACAGATTAGCACCTATGTAATGCTTTAAAGCATCAAGATTATCTCGCTTGTCCACATAATCGCTCAAGTGACCACAAAGTATTTCATCATATTTAACGTAAGCGGTATTAACCGTAAAATCCCTTCTGGCGATATCCCATTTTAAGGTTGAAGGTGAATATATATAAGTCTCTTTTTCAAGGTCATAGGTTTCTCTTCGAAATGTGGCAATATCAAAATGAAAATGGTCCGAGCTTTCAAATCGCATGGTTTGATAGTCAGAGCCAACAGCTTTAGGGATAATACCACTAATAAGCTCAAACAATGCTTCAATTTCACCCTCAAAAGTAAAATCTAGATCTATAGAATCTTTACCTAAAAGCACATCTCTGATAAATCCTCCTACGAGAAAGAGCTGCGTAGACGACTTGCTCTGATAATTCAACATAATTTGCAATAAATCTTTCGCTTTCATATAGACACCTCTTACTATATTATAAGGCAAATCAGCCAATTATCAAAATAGGTTTTAGTGCCTATTAAAAGACAAAAAAGTTTGATTTCAGAGTGTCTAAATTTGAGCATCTCTAAAATCAAACTCTTATTGAATTCTATTGCACAATTTCATAAATATATTTAACCGGTTCAGGTTCCTTATTACTGAAAATAAATGCAGCTCTAACAACCTTCTCAGCTTCAATGGTCTTGTCTTCATTGGTATGGAGTACGCAGAGCACATCTCCTAAATTCACATGGTCACCAATCTTTTTCTTTAGTGTTATCCCTGCCGAATAATCGATTGGATCTTCCTTTTTCTTTCTACCGGCACCAAGCATCATAGCCGAGATGCCAACCTTTTCTGCATCAAAGCCACTGACATAGCCCTCAATATCAGCTCTTACTTCGATGTGCTTCGAAGCAACTGGAAGCTTTTCAGGATGTTCAATCATATCAGGATTTCCACCTTGAATGCGAACAAAGGTCTTTAATTTTTCGATGGCTTCACCTGATTTAATAAGCTGTTCAAAATAAGCATGTGCTTCTTCTATTGTATCATAAGCGCCACCTAGAACTGCCATGTAAGAAGCAATGGTCATCGCAACTTCAGTCTCATCCTCAGCGCCATTTCCCTTGAGAACCTCTATCGCCTCGTAGACCTCGTTAGCGTTGCCGACTTCATGACCAAGAGGCTGGTCCATGTTTGTAATAACCGCCACTGTTTTTCGGCCTAAGTGGTTACCGATTTCAACCATTGTCTTTGCAAGTATTCTAGCGTCTTCAAGTGATTTCATAAAGGCCCCTGATCCCACTTTTACATCAAGGACAATTGCATCTGCTCCAGAAGCAATTTTTTTACTCATAATTGAGCTTGCAATCAAAGGAATACTATCTATAGTACCAGTAACATCTCTTAGGGCATAGATTTTCTTATCAGCAGGCGTCAAATCACCAGACTGTCCTACAATCGCCATTTTATGTTCATTGACATTTTTAATGAACTCATCACCTGATAATTCGATTTTAAAGCCCTCAATAGACTCCAGCTTATCCACAGTTCCACCAGTATGGCCCAAGCCCCTACCAGACATCTTGGCAACTGGTATTCCACATGACGCTACTAATGGCGTTACAATCAAGCTGATTTTATCACCCACACCACCTGTGGAATGCTTGTCTACTTTTATGCCTTCAATAGCAGACAAATCAACTGTATCACCCGATCTAACAAATGCATCCGTTAAATTTGAAGTTTCTTCTTTGTCCATGCCTTGGAAATAGATTGCCATGAGCATTGCCGACATTTGATAATCAGGCACTTCACCTCTCGTGTAGCCTAATACCACAAAATCAATTTCTTCTTTTGTAAGTTTTTCTCCATACTTCTTTTTATTGATTAAATCCACTATTCTCATGCGAATCCTCCTGTTAAGCTATTTCGACAATTTTTTTGACAAGCGCAATGAACGTTTTCTTCACAAGATTTGCCGTTTCAACAACTTCCTCGTGGTTTAGCGCAGTCGCTTGGATGCCGGCAGCCATATTGGTGATACAAGAGATTCCGGTAACCTTAAGAGACGCATGTGCGGCTACAAGCGCTTCAGGTGCTGTTGACATACCAACGGCATCGCCACCTAAAATCGCAGCCAATTTTACTTCAGCAGGGGTTTCATATGCAGGACCTGTGTTATAGAAATAAACGCCTTCTTTAAGGTTTATGCCCATATTTTTCGCTTCTTCAAGAATACATCTGTTAAAATCCTTATCATAGATATTTGAAGCATCAGGGAATCTTGGTCCAAGCTCGTCTTCGTTTTTACCCATTAAAGGACTTGCACCTGTAATATTAATATGATCTGTAATCAGCATTAAATCACCTGCACTAAAGGTCTTATTGACGCCACCAGCAGCATTGGTCAAAATGAGGTGTTCAACACCAATGGCTTTCATGACACGTACTGGGAATGTAATTTCCTTCATGCTATAGCCTTCATAATAATGGAACCTACCCTGCATGGCGATTACAGTTTTACCATTGAGCTTGCCCACCACGAATTGGCCAGCATGGCCTTCAACCGTAGAAACCGGGAAGTGAGGGATCTCATTGTACTTTATACGAATAGGTGATTCAATTTCATCTGCTAATATGCCAAGGCCTGAGCCAAGCACTAAACCGATAACCGGTTTTTCATCGAGTTTAGATTCAATATAGCCTTGAGCTTCTTTTATTTTCATTAATAAATTGTCCATTTAAAACTCCTTCTTCTTTTCTTTGACCCTTAACTACTATTTTAAAATTTGTGCCTTAAAGCTTTTACCATGAGGTGTCTGCGGAATATTGAGCATGTCAGAAACAGTTGCAGCAATATCTGCAAAGGTCTCAAGTGTGCCTAGGTCCACATTTTCTTTGATGGGTTCGCCAGCAACGAGCACTGGTATATATTCACGTGTATGGTCTGTACCCTTATAAGCTGGATCGTTGCCATGGTCAGCAAGGAAAATGATGACATCGTCAGATTTCATGGCTTCAAACAGTTCAGGTATTCTAGCATCTAGGGCTTCTAGGGCTTCTCGATATCCCTTTACATCTCTCCTATGACCATATTTCGCATCAAAATCAACAAGGTTCGTGAAAAGAATGCCCTTAAAGTCTTGCTTCAAATAATGGATTGTTTGGTCGACGCCATCCATATTATCTTTTGTGTGAACATCTTCAGTGATGCCTTCACCATCGAAAATATCAACGATTTTACCAACTGCTTTAACTTCAAGACCATTGTCTTTTGCCATATCAAGCACTGTTTTGTCAAATGGTTTTAAAGAATAATCTCTTCTGTTTGAAGTTCTTTCAAAATGGCCTGGCGTACCGATAAATGGTCTTGCAATAACTCTTGCAACTTGGTCCTCACCCATCAACATATCTCGAGCAATTTGACACATGCTGTAAAGTTCTTCTAGTGGAATAATATCTTCGTGGGCTGCAATTTGAAATACACTGTCTGCTGATGTATAAACAATTGCATTTCCAGTTTTCATATGTTCTTCACCAAGTTCATCTAAGATCACAGTCCCAGATGCAGGTTTATTACACACGACCTTCCTGCCAGTCTTTTCTTCGAATTCTTTAATGATATAATCCGGAAAACCATCAGGATAAGTCTTAAAGGGCTGGTCTATAAGTAGGCCAGCAATCTCCCAGTGACCAGTGGTGGTATCTTTACCGTTTGACGCTTCTAAAGAACGGCCAAAAGCGCCTAAAGGTGATTTAACAGCCTCAATGGCATCCACACCCTTAA
This sequence comes from Fusibacter sp., assembly GCF_057447755.1. NCBI lineage: Bacteria > Bacillati > Bacillota > Clostridia > Eubacteriales > Fusibacteraceae > Fusibacter > Fusibacter sp. Next base: position 5,189 of record NZ_JBVBZF010000233.1, read on the forward strand.
TATTTCCAATTCCTAGCTTTCTTAAATTAGGAATCTTAAAGTCATCTGTACTGCTGGCAATATGACCAAGTGTGTTTACATCGATATCGCCGAACTTTTCTGAATCTGGTAATGCGCCAATACCCACACTATCTAGTACGAATAATATAACTCTGTTAATCATAGTAACCTCCTAATCGTAATCGTAATCTTAAATTAAATCCATCGAAAGTCAAAACCCAGTTTTAGATTTCGCCTTCCCATTTAAACACATTAGACTCTTTAAAGTCTGAAATAGTGGTATACAACAAAACAAGAGCCTTTTTAGGCTCTTGGGTGTGTTTTTTCATAAACGTTTCTGATCTTGGAATTGGACATTTCGAGATAGATTTGAGTTGTTGACACATCTGAATGGCCAAGCATTTCTTGAACAGCTTTCAAGTCTGCACCATTTTGTATAAGATGTAATGCGAAAGAATGTCTTAAAGTATGAGGTGTAATGCTCTTTCTAATATCAAGCTCCTCAGTATACCTCTTGACCACC
>NZ_JBVBZF010000234.1:0-5686 GCF_057447755.1 Fusibacter sp.
AAATGTTATATTAGAGGTGGTTAAAATACCATACCCTTTATTAATTTCAATTTCCTCATTTTGGAATGATCAAGTGCAATCTTGAACATTCCCTTTTTTTATTATAAACAACAAAATTTGAACCAAAAGCTGCGATGAGGGGTCTTCAACCTCAAGCAGTATCAGTGAAAATTGCTTTGAGGCATCGGTAGATGGCTCAAATGTTGTTACCTACAACAAAATTTGAACAAAAAAAACGACTTAGCCCCTACGGGCATTCCGTAGAAGGTGTAAGTCGTTTTATTTTTTCTCATCCATTTTTAGTATCGAAATTTTAAACTGATATCCAGTGCCTTAACAGAATGCGTGAGTGCACCAACTGAAATCACATCAACGCCTGTTGCTGCAATGGCATTTACACGTTCAAGCGTTACATTGCCAGATGCTTCTAAAATTGCACGTTGATTCGTTATCAAAACTGCCTGATGCATCATTTCATTGTTCATATTGTCCAGCATGATGATATCTGCACCAGCATCTAATGCTTCCTTAAGTTCATCAAGGCTTTCTACTTCAACTTCAATTTTTGTAGTATGGGGAATACTTGCTCTTGTCCTTCTTACAGCTTCTTTTATACTCCCGACAGCTCGAATATGATTATCTTTGATCATCACCGCATCTGAAAGATTAAATCTATGATTATGACCGCCTCCTAATTTTACAGCAATCTTATCAAGCACTCTTAATCCAGGTAGGGTTTTTCTTGTGTCGACGATTCGAGCCCTATAGGGTTTAACCGCTTGAACATATAAGTCAGTCATCGTTGAGATCCCGGACATTCTCTGTAGCAAGTTTAAAGCAGTCCTCTCCGCTCTTAAAAGATTAACCGAACTTCCTGAGATAACAGCCAATCTTTGATCCTTGCTTACTGCCTCACCCTCTTTGACAAACCATTCTATTTCACATAATTGATCTACCATCATAAATGTTCTTTCGAAAACATCAATTCCTGATACAATACCCTTTTCTTTTGCAATTAAATCGGCAACACTTTTCTCAGTTCCATGAAGAAGTGTCTCAGATGTGATGTCGCCATAGTTCATATCTTCCATTAACGCATTTTTAATAATATCATCTACTATAAATTTAATCATTTCCATTCAGCTCCTTTAAGGCATCAGAGACCATCACTTTCATCATGAGCAAGGCATTGTAAATTCTAATGCTTTCTATACTAACGTCTGAAACGACTTCAGGATTGTCCATAATTTTAGATATTTTTTGGTATAACTTATTAAGCTCAGCAGGGTCTCGATTGATTCCCATATACTGATCCATCCACCCTTGTAGGGTTTCAAGTTTTATATTATAAGGTGCAGATTGTTGTACCCTATCAGAATAGACTTGTACAACTTTTTCATGCTTAAGATTCATTTTTTCAATTTCCTTTGCAATTCTTTTACCAAATACAACTGCTTCAAGAAGCGAATTGCTAGCGAGTCTATTTATGCCATGGACGCCAGTATGGGCACATTCACCAACTGCAAATAAACCTTCTACAGAGGTTCTTCCCACGACATCTGTTTGGATGCCACCCATGAAATAATGAAGTCTTGGCGCTACAGGAATCAGATCCTTATCCATTTGGATACCTTGCGTCAAACAAAACGCATAAATGGTTGGAAACCTTTCCTTCAAAAAAGCGCTTGAAAGGTGGGTTACATCTAAATAAACACAATTTGTGCCGTTTAGCGTCATCTCTTTTTCAATCGCTGAAGAAACAACATCCCTAGGTGCAAGTTCAAGACGCTCATCATACCTTTCCATAAAACGCTCTCCTGTATGGTTCCTAAGAATTGCACCTTCACCTCTTACAGCCTCTGAAATCAAGAATTGTCTTCCCTCAAGCTCTGGTGTATAAAAAACAGTTGGATGAAATTGAGTACGGTTCATATGCGCTGTCTTAACACCAGCTCTTATGGCCATAGCAATACCACTTCCATCGATTCCAGATGAATTGCTGGTAAAGCTATATAAATGTCCAATACCGCCTGTTGCAAGTATCGTGAAGTTTGAATAAATTTCTGTTGATGTCCCATTTAACAAACCCTTAATACCCGTACAAATCCCCTCATTCATGAGCAAGTCAACGCCAAAAAAAGGCTTAATCCATACGATGTTTTCAGATTCTTCGACGCGTTCCGAAAGCACTTCCATAATAGATCTGCCTGTGTGATCACCAATTCTTAAAATTCGAGCGACACTATGGGCACCTTCCATGCCCATCAAATAATTGCCTGAGGCATCTCGGTCAAATCCTACCCCTAAATTCTCAAGTGCATGCATATTCTCTTCAGCTTCAGCTACTAAAATTTTTACAGTCTCCGGATCATTAAAGTATCTACCACTTTTCAAGGTATCTTCATAATGTTTTTCTGGAGAATCATTTTCTTTTATCATAGCTGCAGCAATGCCACCTTGTGCAAGATAGCTGTTCGTTTCCTTAACATCTGCTTTTGAAACAAGTAAAATCCTAAGGTTATCGGGTAACATTAAAGCAGTATACATACCTGCCAACCCTGCACCTACAATGACTACATCTGTTTCGATTTGATTCAAATCATCACCTTCATTTCGACATTTCTAGCATGCGATTTATTGCTGAATACGCTTTTTCACGTATAGACTTTTCGAGTTCAATTTCATTTCCGCCAACTTCAAGTGCCATATAAACATCATCAAGTGTTGTCTTTTTCATATTAGGACATCTGAAATTAGGGTTTAAAAGCACAAATGTTTTCTCTGGACTATTTTTTTGAAGTGTTGGCATTACACCCTCTTCGGTTCCGATAATCAAGGTTGAAGCGGTTGTATTTTTTGCATATTCTATAATTTGTGATGTAGACCCTACATAATCAGCAGCTTCAACGATTACAGGCTTACACTCAGGATGAACTAGCAAGGCCGCATCTGGATGCTGGGCTCTCATGGCAGACACATCCTCCAGGTCAATTCGATGGTGTGTTGGACAAAAACCACGCCATAAAATCACTTCCTTGTCAGGAACAAATTTCGATACGTAATGGCCTAAATTTTGGTCCGGCACAAAAATAATTTGCTCGGCATCGAGGTTTTTTACAATCTTAACTGCATTTGATGATGTACAACAAACATCACTTTCAGCTTTCACTTCTGCAGATGAGTTTACATAACATACGACTTTTGCATTTGGATATTTTGACTTTTCTTCTCTTAACCTTTCTGCAGTAACCATATCCGCCATTGGACAACCAGCATCTAGGTTGGGTAAAATCACCTTTTTATTGGGTGATAATATCTTTGCGGTTTCTGCCATAAAGTAAACACCACACAAGACCAAGACTTCTTCTTTACAATTTGAAGCAATTCTTGCAAGTTCAAGAGAATCACCTACATAATCTGCAACTTCTTTGATTTCTTCCGATTGATAATGGTGTGCTAGTATGATTGCTTTTCTCTCTATTTTAAGCTTTCTAATTTTTTGAATGATATTTGAATTCACTGCCGTCTCCTTTCGGTGACATTACATATGTCTTGTCACTTCGTCACCAGTAATATACCATAAATCAAGAATCACTTCAACCGTTATGAAAATAATAAAAGGATTTCAGGGGTCACTTTTTAATCAAGTGATCCACAGAAATCCTTTTTAAATTCATTTTATAGATAACGCTTTCTAGAAGAGGTCGTCATCATATTTTTCTCGAGTATGTCTAAATACTCTAAGCTCATGCCCGTTCCCTTAGCGACACAACTAACTGCATCATCCGCGATATAGGTCGGTATACCGGTTCTTTTTTCAAGTTGCTTGTTAAGACCATTTAGTAAAGAGCCGCCGCCCGTCATGACAATTCCTCTTGAACTGATATCAGCAGCAAGTTCTGGTGGGGTTTTTTCAAGTACTGCATGTACTGCATCACATATGGCATTAACAGCTTCGCTTAATGCTTCAAGCATTTCATCACTTGATATACTGATATTTTTAGGAAGACCAGTAATCAAATCTCTTCCTCGGCAATCCATTTTCACAATCTTAGTTCTCGGATAAGCTGTTCCAACGTTTATTTTAAGCTCCTCAGCAGTTCTTTCACCGATGAGGAGATTATGACGTTTTCTCATATACTTTATAATCGCCTCGTCAAATTTATCTCCAGCGACTTTAATGGAACTGCTTACAACGATGCCATCAAGTGAAATAACGGCAATATCAGAAGTACCACCACCAATATCTATCACCATATTTCCATCTGGTTTTGTAATATCGAGACCTGCACCTATTGCAGCAGCAATTGGTTCTTCAATTAAGAATGTTTTACCACCGCCTGCCTCAGTTGTCGCATCAAGAACAGCTCTCTTTTCAACTTCTGTAACACCACTTGGCACACAGATGATGATTTTAGGTTTGAATAATCTTCTTTTTCCACATGTTTTATTGATAAAATATCGGAGCATTCTTTCAGTAACATCATAATCAGAAATAACCCCATCTTTCAGAGGCCTAATTGCGATAATATTCCCTGGTGTTCGTCCTAACATTTTTCGTGCTTCGTTGCCAACTGCAAGTACGCGATCTGTATTTTTATCAATTGCAACAACGGAAGGCTCTCTTAAAACAATTCCTTTGCCTTTAATATATACCAATACGCTGGCAGTTCCTAAGTCTATTCCAATTTCAGCGCCGATTCCAAACATGAATTATCCACCTTCCACATCATTTCATTTTTGACAATTCAACTTCTCGAATTATAGGTTTATTACTTTATGAATAAAGCCCTTGATGCCTTATTTATTCTTCGTCAATTCTTCTGATCTTAGCACCAAGACTTAACAAGTCTCTTTCAATTTGAGGATAGCCTCTATCGATGTGATATATATCATCAATCTCTGTAATCCCATCGGCAATCAATCCTGCAAGTACAAGCGCCGCACCTGCTCTTAAATCAGTAGCTTTAACTTGTGCCCCTTGGATGTCTTTAACCCCTTGGATGACAGCACTATGACCTTCGATTTTAACATTCGCACCCATCCTATTGATCTCTGCTACATGTCTAAAGCGATTCTCAAATACAGTCTCCGTAATCACACTTGTCCCCTCAGAGATAGATAAAAGTGCCATGAACTGTGCCTGTGCATCAGTTGGGAAGCCTGGATAAGGCAAGGTCGTGATGTCTACAGCTTTAAGTGCACCTGTTGATGTTACACGGATTCTATCATCATCATCCTCCACAAGAACGCCCATTTCTCTGAGCTTGGCTGTAATTGGCTTAACATGACTTGAAACGACATTCTCAATCGTTATGTCGCCATTTGTCATTGCCGCTGCTACCATGTAGGTTGCAGTAATAATTCGATCAGGAATCGTTTGATGTCTTGTACCCTTCAACGAAGTAACCCCATTGATTCTAATCGTATCGGTACCAGCACCCTTAACATTTGCACCCATTTCATTTAAGAAATTGGCCAAATCGATAATTTCTGGTTCTTTGGCAGCATTTTGAATTAAAGTCTGTCCTTTTGCCATTGTTGCTGCCATCATAATGTTTTCAGTGGCACCAACACTTGGGAAATCCAGATATATTTCTGAGCCAATTAAACCATTCTCAGCTTTAGCTTCAATATAACCATGACCGAGAGTCACTTCTGCCCCTAATGCCTGAAACCCTTTAAG
>NZ_JBVBZF010000235.1:0-5671 GCF_057447755.1 Fusibacter sp.
AGAATTTGAGTATAATTGATAAATTCACCTGCAAGTAATCTTGAATAGACCTTTAATGAGTCAAAAGTAAATAAAACCTGTTTGTCATCAAATGAAATTTTAAGATCACCCTTAGACTCCACTTGAGACATAATTTTATTGATTTCATTTAAGGTTCTACCAGGTACAACAGCTTTGTTGTTTAAAGTCGTCTTAATGTTTGCACGTTTAATGGCCATTCTAAAGCCATCAATAGCAACCATGTTGAATTTGCCATTTTCGATTTCAAGAAGTGCACCAGTAAGTATAGGTCTAGATTCATCTTGAGAGATTGCAAAACTCGTTTGCTTAATCATATTAGAAAAAAGTTCTTTATCAATTTCAAATGAGCTTTGATCTTCAATATTAGGAAGTTCAGGATATTCATTACCAGGTAAACCAACAATCTTAAAACTAGATTCTAAACAATTGATCGTGACGACATTATTATCACTCACTTCAATCTCTATGGTACTGTTTGGCAATTTTTTAATGAGTTCTGTCAATAATCTAGAAGGGATCACAATACTTCCCTTTTCAAAAACTTCTGCACTCATAAAAGTTTCGATGCTTAAATTTAAATCATTTCCAATAAGTCTTAATTGATCACCTACAGTTTCAAAATAGATACCAGATAAGATAGGTAGAGTTGTTTTACTAGAAACTGCTTTTGAAACTAAATTTATAGCTGTTGATAAGTCTTGCTGATTACAAGTAAATTTCATGGGTGATCCTCCTTTTATAAATATATATTAGATAATTATTTTATTAGTCATAGTAATAGGGGCTGTTGATTTGTGGAAAACCATATCTAGCCCATTAATAGTCTAAAAGTTGCTCGGTTTAGCCTGTGTATAAAATAAGGAGAAATGATCAAATTGTCCACTGTGTATAAAACGAGAAAAATAAAAAGTTATACACAAAAAAGTTATACACATGTACACAGAGGTATTATTCACCCTTAATTTCTTTTATGATGCCATCAATACGATGTTTTAAATCAAAATCATTGCTCATATCGTTATTGATTTTTTCACAAGCATGAATAACGGTTGTATGGTCACGACCGCCAAATTCTTCGCCAATCTTAGGGAGTGATAGGTCTGTGAGCTCTCTTGAGATATACATTGCGATTTGTCTTGGATATGCAATTTGTCGGGTTCTCTTCTTGGACTCAAAATCATCGACTTTCATGTTGAAATATTCAGCTACGGTGGCTTTTATAAGATCAATGTCGATTTTTCTTGCTTTAGAAGAAGCAATCAAATCCTTGAGCGCTTCGTTGACAAGCGATATATCAACTTCTCTCTTTGTAAGTGTAGAATAGGCAACAACTCTATTAAGTGCGCCTTCAAGTTCTCTAATGTTTGACTTAATCTTAGATGCAATAAATTCAAACACTTCATTTGGAACGTCCACACGATCTCTTTCGGATTTCTTCCTTAATATAGCGATTCTCGTTTCAAAATCAGGTGGCTGAATATCAGTGATTAAGCCCCACTCAAATCGAGATCTCAATCGATCCTCTAGAGTTGGGATTTCTTTAGGGGGTCTATCAGATGAAACGATGATTTGTTTATTGGCTTCATAAAGTGCGTTAAATGTATGGAAAAACTCCTCTTGAGTACGTTCCTTACCTGCAATAAACTGAATATCATCCACTAGGAGAACATCAACAGTTCTGTACTTGTTTCTAAACTCTTCATTTTTATCATCTTTAATGGAGTTAATAAGCTCATTTGTGAATTTTTCACTTGATACATAGTAGATTTTTGCGTTCTTATTTTGAGATAAGATATAGTGGCCAATGGCATGCATTAAATGCGTTTTTCCAAGACCAACGCCCCCATAAATAAACAATGGGTTGTATGCTTTCGCTGGTGATTCAGCAACTGCAAGAGATGCAGCATGTGCGAATCGGTTGCTGTTGCCAACGACAAATTCGTTAAAGACATAGCGTGGATTTAAATTTGTAGACTCAAGGAGATCATTAACTTCTTGTTCCATAGCCGCTTTATTCTTATCAAGCGTATTTTCTTCAGGGATGATGTATTTAATGAAGTAATCTTGATTGGTTACGTGTTTAATTGTATTTTTAATCAAATCATTGTATCTAGTTTCAAGTACACTTCTATTTAATACGCTTAAAGTTTGTAAAATAATCGTGCTACCTTCTATAGTCACAGGGTCTATAGTTTCAATCCAAGTGTTGAAGCTTACGGTCATTAATTCGTTTCTCATAATTTCCCTGGCTTGATCCCAAATGGTCTGCAAGTAATTATCCATGTGTTATCCTCCTAATTGCTGATACTTATCCACAAATAAATGTTAACATTGTTGATAGATTAAATAGTGGCATAAAAAATTTAAATTGTATAAAATTGTGGATAAATACGATTGATTTAGACTTATCAACAGAAAATAGCCTATTTTATCAACAGTATCAACAGTGAAATATGCAAAAAGTCAAAAAAAAATCGATAAATAATCAACATATCATACTTATCCACAACTTCATCTTAAAGAAAAAGGTAAATTGTTAATACAAATTATTTTACCAAAGATTATGGTATTTTTCAAACTTATCCACAAAAAATAATATTTAATTTTGTGATTTGAAGATGTGGATATCTTTTTGAAATTAAAAAAAAAATAAATTTAGAAAATTATTGTGGATAAGTTGGATTTTTTACTCACAAGGATATTTTGAAATATACTATATAAGTTTATGACTTTGCTATGAGTTACTATATATAGTAGAAAAGTCTTCTATATAACATAATATTAATAACTTGACGTTATAACTTGACAGGCTGGGTCCTTCAAGTTATAATATTTTAGCGGACTTGTGTAGAAATTTTGTTAATATATATGATATGTTCACAATTAAGGAGGTGTCTGGTAATGAAGCAAACTTTTCAACCTAAGAAGAGACAAAGAAAAGTTGAGCATGGTTTTAGAAAAAGAATGAAAACAAGCTCAGGTAGAAATGTTCTTAAAGCAAGAAGAAGAAAAGGTAGAAAAAAATTATCTGCTTAATGGATGAAAAGACCGCAGTCAGTGGTCTTTTTTTGCAATGTAATTTAATTAATGCATGAAATGCGAACTTCGTTCGCAGATGGGATTTTTAATGGAGGTCTTATGACTTACGAGAGTTTAAAGAAACCTTCAGAGTTCAGCAAGGTATATAAAAGAGGAAAGTCTTTTGCAGACAAGTACTTGGTGATATACATTCTACCTAACAAGCTTGGTTACACTCGAGTCGGTTTATCGGTGAGTAAAAAAGTTGGGAACAGCGTTAAGCGCAATAGAATAAAGAGATTGATCAGAGAAACTTTTCGTTTGAATTATCTGAGTAATGGCAATTATGATATAGTTTTTATAGCACGTGTGAGATCAAATGATGCAGATTATGCTAAAATTGAAAAATCTATGAAATTTTTATTAAATAAAATGAATAGTAAGCGTGATTAAAATGAAATATGTTATGATATTTATGATAAAATTATATCAAAAGTTTATATCCCCCCTATTAGGTAGTAATTGTAGATTTCTTCCGACCTGCTCGCAATACTCAATTGAAGCGATACAGAAATATGGGGCAATTAAGGGTGGCTTCCTTAGTGTGAAAAGAATTTCCAAGTGTCATCCTTTTCATCCAGGCGGGTATGATCCATTAGAATAGTAAATAGGAGGAGAATTCATTGACGATATTTGCGCAAATTTTTGGTTACTTATTAGGGTTAATTTTTAACTTCGTACAAGATTACGGTATTGCAATTATCATTTTTACATTGATAACAAAATTGATTTTGTTGCCACTTACAATTAAACAACTTAAATCTTCTAAGGAAATGGCTGCAATTCAACCTAAGATAAAAGAAATTCAAGAGAAGTACAAAGGAAATCAAGAAAAACAGCAACAACTTACGATGGAGCTTTACAAAGAGCACAATTACAATCCTTTAAGTGGATGTTTACCGATCTTAATCCAGTTTCCGATCATTATTGGTTTGTTTACTGCTTTAAGACAACCTGAGCTCTATGTATTTGCAGGTAATCCAGATTTGTTAATGAGTGCAACTCAAGATGCGTTTTTATGGGTGCCTAATTTAGCATTACCTGATTTGATCAGTAATATTTTACCGAATGGTCCAGAGTGGTTAATCACTTTACCAGGTATCTTACCGATTACTTCTGCTGCATTGACTTATTTCCAAATGAAGACAATGAATACTGCAGGTGCAACGAGTGATGCTGCAAATACTCAAATGAAAGTAATGCAAACCATTTTCCCAGTAATGATTCTATTTTGGGGTAAAAATCTTTCTGCTGGTCTAATTTTATATTGGACAATCGGAAACTTATTCCAAATTGGTCAACAATATATTATGAATAGGCAAGTTAAGGGGGATGCATAGTACATGAAATTTGTCGAAAAAACTGGTAAAAGTGTTGAAGAAGCACTTAGACTTGCATTGATTGAACTTGATGCCGGCCGAGATGATGTTGAGTACGAAATTATCGAAGAAGGTTCAAAAGGTTTTTTAGGTTTTGGTGCTAAGGAAACGAAAATTAGAGTGACTAAAAAGCACAATGCTGCTGATATTGCTAAGACGTTTTTAGCAAGTCTTTTAAAAGAAATGAATATTGATGCTACGATTGAAGCTGATTTGTTTGATGACAATCTTTCAATTAATATGGCTGGTGAAGATATGGCAATTTTAATTGGTAAAAGAGGTCAAACACTTGATTCTTTACAATATCTTGTAAGCCTAGTGGTTAACAAGAATAGAGATGATTATGTAAGAGTTGTGCTTGATACAGAAAATTACCGTATGAAGCGTAAAGAAACACTAGAAAATTTAGCAGGTAAACTTGCGTTTAAAGTTAAAAAGTCTAGAAAAAATGTTATTTTGGAACCAATGAATCCTTATGAAAGAAGAATTATTCATTCGGCACTTCAAAATAATCCGTTTGTCAGCACAAAGTCTGAGGGTGATGAGCCTTTTAGAAAAGTCGTTATTTATTACGATTACAAAAAGAATAGAGCAAACTAATCCATATAACCCAGTAGATAACTGGGTTATATTTTCATTGTATATCATTAGTTCTCATCCAGCTCTGAAAAAGAGTCTTCAACTTGTGAAGAGCGGTTAGATGAGAACGGTAGCGCAAAAACAAAGTTTTAGCGGTAAATGATTGTATATAACAAAATTTGAGCCAAAAGCTGTGATGAGGAATGTTCAGCCTCAAACAGCGTCAGCGAAAATTGGTTTGAGACCTCGTGAGATGACTCAAATGTTATAAAATTAGTTCTCAGAACAAGCGTCTTCAACTTGTAGGAAACGGTTAGATGAGAACGGTAACACAAAACGATAACAAAAAAACAAGATATTAGTGGTAAATGAAGGTATGCGACAATATTAGATAGAAGTTGCAAACTTGAAATTTATCCAGTTTATCATTATACTCATAAATAGGATCATGTGTCCTATTTTTATTGTGATTTAGGAGTGATTAATTTGATTTTTGATACAATAACAGCCATATCAACACCAATAGGAGAAGGAGCCATCGGAATCGTAAGATTAAGTGGGCCAGATTCTTTTCAAATATTATCTGAAATTTTCAAGCCTTTTAAGGCAAACAC
>NZ_JBVBZF010000236.1:0-5667 GCF_057447755.1 Fusibacter sp.
CTTTTTTGCATTCGTTGTCCTCCTCTTCAACACGAGTCTTGGACTTTTTCTTCTGAGAAGTCATATTCACAATGTTAAAACAATCCTTGATGCTGTCTCTCAATCCATCAGACTCTTCTTTTTTATGGACACATCGCTTTTTGATTTTAAATCTCACATTGGTGAAATATATATGAAAAGTGCGCTCATGATCTATTGGAGTTCAATCTTTATGTCTTTTATCATTATTATGAAACCCCTAATTTATAAGCCTATTATGCATCAGCATTTAAAAAACAAGGCAATTCCAATTGTCGAAAAATTTGGAACAAACCCCATGTCCTATCTTGCTCTTGAAGATGACAAACTCTACTTTTTCGGTGAAAAGGTAACTGGTGTGTGTGCCTATACTATTTCCGGTGATGTAATGGTCATTTGTGGAGACATGATTTGTAGAACCGAAGATCAAGAGATGATGCTTAGCGAATTAATTCAATTTTCAAAAGTGAACTTTTATCATATCCTTTTTTTAAATATCACTGATCATTTTCTTGAATGTTATCAAAGACATGGATTTGGTATAACCAAATACGGGGAAGATGCTGTTTTTGAACTTGAAAGCTACAATCTTAAAGGTGGAAGTGTCGCCAAGGTACGTGCAGCTATTAACCACGCCCGTAAGGCGGGTATCGTCATAAAAGAATACAAGCCAAATGAGTTAAGGCTCCCAGAAATTGAAAAGCAAATTTTGGAAATCTCGAAAGCCTGGATAAGGCAAAAGTCTATGCCTGAGATGAAGTTTATGTTAGGTTCTAACAATTTAGATATGCCTCTTAGTAGACGATATTTTTATGCAGTAAATATGGAAAATGAAATATTGGGTTATGTGGTCTTTAATCCCTATATGGATGGTAAATCAATGATAGCAGAAGTTACAAGGAGAAGACCAAATGCACCACAGGGTGTACTTGAAACCATCATATATGATGCCTTTATGACCATGAAAGATGAGGGTGTAGACCAGGGCAATATGGGATTATCACCTTTGTACAATATTTCTTCAGTGGATAAGCTCAAATGGAATGAAGTACTTTTTAAGTATGTATACGACCATCTCGATCAGATATATGGCTTTAAGGCCTTACATCATGCTAAGGAAAAATATGCACCTACATCTTGGGAAGAACGCTATATTGCATACTATCCAAAACCCTTTCTACCAAAACACGCTTATTCAATCGTATCCGCTCAGTTACCAGATCATATATCAAAAATTGTATTAAAGATGCTTATAGATGAAGTTAAATTAAAGGGTGAGGCCTATGTATCTAAGCACAAAAGATAATACCAAACTTTTTTACACGATTAAAGGCGAAGGCATACCAATTGTTATGATCCATGGTAATAACCAGTCGCAATCTATTTTTGACACTCAGAGTGACTTTTTTAGTCCATTCTTTTGTGTCATCAGAATGGATAGTCGTGCTCACGGAAAATCAGAAAGAGGGACACAAAAACTCACTTTGGATCTATTGACTTCTGACCTCTTCCAACTGATTAACGTCCTTGGACTTGAGGATTTAATTATAATTGGTTACAGTGATGGGGCAAATATCGCACTAAAACTTGCCGTTGAATATCCTGTATCTCTAAAAGGGCTTGTATTAATAAGCCCAAATCTACATGTGGATGGTTTAAAACCACATTTTAAGAAACCGCTTCAACTTATAAATCGTCTCACTCATTTAAGCAGAGGTTTCATACGTTCTAATCTCTGGTTAGAAAAACTTGACTTAATGACCCAAAATACAGGTATCTCTTTAGATGTACTTAAAAACGTCAATATTCCAGTTCTAATATTATCCGGCGAATACGACATCATCCACAGACATCATCTGGAAGAAATAAATAATGCCCTTCCAAATGCACAACTTGAGATTATAAAAAATCATGGGCACGCCATTATAAATTCACCAAACGCAGAGCTCATTTCTAGAATTTATGGATTTTTAAGCGCCAATTTTCATCACAAATAAATAAAATAGTGATATACTTAACATTGGAAATTATTATAATGCATCAATAGAAATGAGGCAAAAGAATGCGATTTTTTAAAGGGAAACCGCTTGAATTACTTGCACCAGCAGGTAATTTTGAAATTTTTAAAGCGGTCGTAGAGACAAAGTGTGATGCCATATACTTCGGTGGGCAATCACTCAATATGAGAATGATTCGAAAAGGCTTTAATTTTACCAATGATGAAATAGTTCAGGCCATTAATATCGCCCATGAAAAGGACAAACGTGTTTATATAACAGTAAATAATCTAATCGATGCTGACGAAATCGAAGTCGCTAGAGACTACTTAAAGTTTTTAGAGTTAGCAGGTCCGGATGGGATAATTGTACAGGATTTTGCAATTATTCAGCTTATAAAAGAAATGAAGCTTAATATTGAAGTTCACTCATCTGTTATGATGAACGTTCATAACGTGCCAATGATCGAAACCCTAAAAGAACACAAGGTCACAAGAGTCGTTTTATCTCGTGAAGCTACACTTGATGACGTCAGATGGATTAAATCACAAACTGATATGGAAATTGAATATTTTACACATGGTGATATGTGTATAGCACATGGGGCACAGTGTTATTATTCCTCCATGTTATTTGGCATGAGCAGTAATCGCGGCAAATGTCTCAAGCCTTGTAGATGGTGGTTTTCAGATAAGCCTATTGATATTGACTTAGACGCTTCAGTTGCAGAAAATAATAATGATGCTGATGAAAAATCATTTCCCATGGCAGTTAAAGACCTGTGTCTATATCAAAACTTACCTGAAATGATTTATGCAGGTGTAACATCCTTTAAGCTAGAAGGTAGAATGAGGGAAGCTGATTTCATCACCAAACTCATTAACTTTTATGGCGATGCCATGGATCGTTTTATAGCTGATCCGGTTGGTTATGACCGTACTAAAGATCTCCCAATCATAGAAGAGACGCGTAAAAGAGATTTATCTACTGGCTATGCATTTGGAAAACCTGGTATTACCAATATCAACACGCGATTTGAAGGTACGGGGAAGTTTTACTCTACGGGTAAAATGTTCAGTACGCCAACACCAGAAAAACCAATTACTGACATTCAAATTCATCAGATTAAAGAAAAACTCCAGCAGACCGAATCTGAGAAAAATGTTAGTAAATCGGATATACCATTTAGCAAACCTAAACTATCCATAAGAGTTAATAACATAGATCAGGCGCTTCTTGCTATTGAGGAAGGGGTCGATCGTATATATCTCTCTGGCGATATTTTCCTGCCAGCGCCTATGATTAATATTCAACAAATCAAGGCTTTGAAAGAGAAATCCAACCACACCCATACAGAAATATATGTTGGTACACCTAGAATGATGAACGAAATGCAGCTTGAACTTTATTATGAATGGTTTAAAATGCTCAGTCCAACTATTGATGGTATTCTAATTGGCAATTTAGGCGCATTAAGGCATTTTAGTGGTTTAGGGCTTCCAATTGTAGGGGATTACAGTCTCAACATCTTTAATAGTTTATCAGCAGATTTCTATAAGTCACAAGGTCTTTCACAGTTTGTACCTTCTGTTGAACTTACGGCAAAGAACCTTAAAGATATGCTCTCATCACATCATGAGATTGAGTTAAATGTTCATGGTCGTCTTACTGCAATGTATTATGAACATGATTTTCATAGTGCATATCATAAATCGTCTGATGACAAACTCACATTTTTTAACGAAGCAGGCTCTTATGATCTATTTAAAGATCATCATGGCCGATCACATTTACTGACTGAAAAAGCCGTATCCTTACTACCAATTTTAAACGAGGTCTTATCATACACGTCTTTAAAAATGCTACGTTTTGAAGCTCAATCACTGGATTTAGAGACCTTAAAG
The DNA here is from genome assembly GCF_057447755.1 of Fusibacter sp. Taxonomy (NCBI): domain Bacteria; kingdom Bacillati; phylum Bacillota; class Clostridia; order Eubacteriales; family Fusibacteraceae; genus Fusibacter; species Fusibacter sp. Next base: position 3,920 of record NZ_JBVBZF010000236.1, read on the forward strand.
TCAGACTTAAATCTTATAAAAATGGTCCTTGAATCAAGTATGAAAGGGGAGAGGTATCTATTTGATACCACTCAACTCTCTAATATGACATTTGGTGCTTTAGCTTTTTAGGCAAGTATATAAGGTGTAATAGGCACCTTTTGACCTTAAAAGGTATAACCCTATAAACATTTAAACATATACATCACAAACATTTAAATTATGAGATATATAAATGCGTTGATATAATTAAATCGGAGGTCATATGTTATCGTCATCAGACATCATTCAACTTAAAAAAGATTATTTTTTCCCAAATGCGATGCACTTTTATAAGGAACCACCTCATATCGTTAAGGGCCAAGGTAAGTATTTATTCGATGATAAAAACAAGCAGTATTTAGATTTCTTTGCAGGTGTAACCGTTGCCAATTGCGGCCATTGTGAACCAGAAATCGTAAAAGCTACAAATGATCAGCTACAAACACTTCAACATACATCCATCATTTATCTAACAGAGCCAATGGTGCTTTTAGCTGAAAAATTGGCGACTCTTTTGCCTGGAGATATTCAAAACACTTTTTTCTGCTGTAGCGGGACTGAGGCCAATGAAGGTGCTCTTTTGCTTTCAAGACTATACACAGGAAAACGTGGTTTTATCGCCTTTGAAGGTGGTCTTCATGGTCGTTCAGCCCTCACTATGAGTGTCACAGGTATACCAATGTGGCGAATTGATCCTTTTCTTGATGAAAATGTCTACTTTGCCAAAGGCTTTATTGGTAGTGATGAAGACCAAGAAATGCTTTGTGCAGAATCCTTAAAATCAGTTGAAGCCATATTAAAAGCGCACGCACATGAAATTGCAGCATGTATTGTTGAACCCATTCAAGGTAATGGCGGCATCAATGTACCACACGAGAATTTTCTCAAATCATTAAAAACTTTATTGGAAGCCCATAATGTTCTATTAATTGCAGATGAAGTACAAACAGGTTTTGCTAGAACAGGTAAGATGTTTGCAGTGGATCACTTTGATCTTGTTCCAGATATTATCACTATGGCAAAAGCTCTTGGAAACGGCGTTCCAATTGGAGCATTTTCAGCAAGGCCACATGTGGCTAAGGCATTTAACAAGCCCTCTGCATCGACACTTGGTGGTAATCCTGTTGCCATGCGAACTGGACTCGCTGTACTTGATTTTATTGAAAATCATAATCTGTGTTTGCAATCTGAAAAACTAGGGACATATTTGAAATCACAACTTAAGGACCTTAAAGACAAGTATAATTCAATTTTGGATGTGCGTGGTTTAGGCTTAATGGTTGGCATGACCCTTGTATCGCCTGAGCTTGTGGATACTGTACTTGAAGCCATGTTAGGTAAAGGTTTTATAGTGGGTAAGAATGGCATGAACCGTAACGTCATTGCATTACAGCCACCCTTGATCATTAACAAAGATGATATTGATCTGCTAATTTCAGCATTTGATCAGGTATTCTCAATAATTTAAGCAAGCACATCTAAATTTCATACAAATAATTAAAATAAAAGCCAAATGTGAAGTTATACGACTTCATCATTCGGCTTTTATTTTATATGCTTTATTTTATTTTATATGCTTTATTTTATTTTATTTGTTTCATTTTGTTTCATTTCATTTTATTTAAACATATAAGTCTTTTATTAGATTGTTTTGCCTTATAGTTTATATTATAGGCTCTATTTTTAAACGTGGTTCCATCTGCATAGTTTTAGTTCAAGTAAATCTA
>NZ_JBVBZF010000237.1:0-5642 GCF_057447755.1 Fusibacter sp.
TAAAAGATTACAATTGGATGATTGTGGTGGAGCAAAATAAGAATACGGTCAATCGAGAAATACTTGATGCCACTAATCAGCTTGCTATTATACAAAGTATTGTACTATTTTTTGCGCTGATCATCGGTCTTGTCCTTGCAAGATGGATTACCTTGCCAATCAAAGAACTGGTACAACAGGTACGCGCTTTACCAACTGCACTTAAGGATGATGAGAACATCAGTGTTAATTCAAACGAATCCGATAGCAATGAGCTTTCAGAGCTTAGTCACGCCTTTGTGGAAATGAGTTTGAACTTAAAGAATAACCTATCCGATTTGGAGAGTGCTGTGGTCAGTGAAAACAGAACCAAGCAGTATCTAAAAAACATACTCGCCAGTGTTCACAGCGGTATTATTGTGGCAGACTCAAGGTATCAAATCACGATATTTAATGCACAAGCGACTAAAATTACAGGTTTAGACAACAAGGAGATGATTGGTCACGATTTCTTTGAAGTCCTTAAAACCTTAAACTTAAACGTAAAAGAGGAAGTTTTAAATGTAATTCATTACGATCAACAGCTTACTGACCAAGAATCCACTTTAATCTCAACACAGCATAAGACGATTTCCATAAGCTATACTTGTTCCCGAGTTGTGGATCCTGCTGGGAATTATCTTGGTATTGTGTTACAATTCAGAGATATTACTGCCATGAAAATACTTGAACAGGAACTTCGTAAAGAGGATAGGATCCATACAATTGGTGAACTTTCGGCATCAATCATACATGACATTGGTAACCCTCTTGCAGGCATGGCCAATCTCATAGAGCTCTTAAAGGACAAAGAAATTAGCCAAGCTTCTCAGAGCGAAGTACTTGATCTCTTAAGTGAAGAAGTTAATGACCTCAATATTCTCGTCATCAATTTCTTAGACTTTGTAAGAAGTTCTGATATACAAAAGGGACCTGTAGATTTAATTAAAGTCATCAAGAGCTCTGTAGACTTACTCAAGGGTGAAATCGATACCAAACGCATTCGACTTGTTAGAAATCTTCCGAGTCATCCGATTGTATTAAATCTTGAATCAAGAAGTGTAAAACAGGCCCTAATCAACATTCTAAAAAATGCAAGTCAAGCGATTGATGACAAAGGCTCAATTATAATTTCAATTGTTGAGTCTGAAAAATTCATTACATTAACGATTGAGGATACCGGAAAAGGCATGAGTGAAGATGTCATCACCAAACTCTTCTATCCATTCTATACCACAAGAGAGAATGGAACGGGTCTTGGTTTGTTCATTGCCTATAATGCGCTCAAGGAAAATGGTTGTACACTTACTGTTGAATCAGAAGTCAATAAGGGTTCTATATTTAAAATAAACTTCAAGAAGGAATAAAAGTATGAAAATTCTAGTGATAGATGATGAAAAAAGCATACGTGTGTCTTTAACGCTTGGCCTTAAAAAACTGGATGTTACTGTGTTCAGTGCCGAAAATGGCACAGAAGGCTTAGCACTTTTTCGTGACCACAATATTGATTTGGTCATACTAGACATTAAGCTTCCTGACATTTCAGGCATTGAGGTTCTAAAGCAGATGAAGCAGCACGATGAAGGCTGTACGGTAATTATGATGACACATTTAAGTGAAGTTAAGCTCGCCGTTCAAGCTATGAAGCTTGGTGCTCATGATTATTTTACAAAACCTTTTTCGCTTGAAGAAATGCTGACGGTGGTAAAGCAAATGGACACCTATATCAGCGAAAAATCCTTACTGGATCAGGCTTCTAAAAATCCAAACGAAATTGTAGGCACATCAAATGCCATTACAGATATTATCAGCAAATTAAAAAAGTTATCTAGGGTTCAGTTTAGTACTTGTATTCTCGTAAATGGCGAAAGTGGCACAGGTAAAGAATTGGTGGCAAAACAAGTTCATGCCATTTGTTCACCTGAAAAACCCTTTGTCGCAATCAATTGTGCTGCGATTCCTAAACACTTGCAGGAAAGTGAGTTGTTCGGCCACGAAAAAGGTGCCTTTTCAGATGCCAAGAATCAAAGAATCGGTCTGCTGGAGCATGCTAAAGATGGTGTTTTATTCCTTGATGAAGTGGGTGATATGGATATCGACCTTCAAGCCAAGCTGTTAAGGGTCCTTCAAGAAAAAACATACCGCCGTATAGGCGGCAATGCTGAAATCCCATTTAACGCCATGGTCGTTGCTGCTACTAATAAAGATTTATTAGCTGAAGTGGAAACAAATAACTTTAGAAAAGACTTATATTATCGATTAAACATTATTCCCATCAAGGTGCCGCCTCTGAGAGAACGCAGGGAAGATATTCCACTATTAATCCAACACTTTATTCATATTTATAACGGCTTACTTGGTAAGGATGTAAGGGGCTTATCTGATGATATGATGACGATTTTTAATAAATACAGCTGGCCCGGCAACATTCGAGAACTTAAAAATATCATCGAGCGCTTGATGATATTAAGCGATACCAATGTCTTGCACATGGATGAATTGCCTTACGAGCTCACTGATGAGGATCCTCAGGACTATAAAGCACATCTCAGTCATCTAGAACTGGCAGAACAAGAAGCGGTACTTAGGGCGTTATCACAGCACAGCTGGAACATCACCAAAGCTGCTGAAGCCTTACAAATTTCAAGACTAACTTTAAGACGTAAAATTGATAAATACGGCATTTCAAATCAAAATTAAAGGCTATCGTATCCTATTAGGCCAGTATTAAATCCGCTATAATTCAACTAAAAATCCGCTATAATTCAACTAAAAATCTACTATAAATCAGCTTTGTATCAGGTTTATATCAGTATTAGTATCGTATTTGTTCATTCAAAAGTGGTTACTTTTTTACCAGCAGTGGTAAATTAGTTACCACTTTTTTATGTTTTTGATATACGAAATTATTGCAAACAGACACTTACAGCTTTGGCATGAGGCTTGCGTATATTATATGTGTATTACAATTTGAGAAAGAGGAGGCCAACATGAAACAAGCATTAGAAGGATTAAAGATACTTGATATGACAAGAGTTCTTGCCGGTCCTTACTGTACAATGGTCCTCGCAGATTTAGGAGCAGATGTCATTAAAATTGAATCTCCTAAAACAGGGGATGATTCAAGACAATTCGGTCCTTATATCAATGGGGAAAGTGCTTACTTTATGAGCATTAACAGAAACAAGAGAAGCATGACGTTAGACCTTAAAAATCCAGAAGCAAAACAAATATTTTTCGAACTTATTAAAACGGTCGATGTTGTGGTTGAAAACTTCAAACCAGGTACTATGGAGAAGCTCGGTTTCGGTTATGATGTTCTAAAAGAAATCAACCCTAAATTAATCTATGCAGCAAGCTCTGGCTTTGGTCATTCAGGACCTTATAGCACAAGACCTGCTTATGACGGTGTTGTACAAGCTATGGGCGGTATCATGAGTATCACAGGAGAACTAGGTGGCAAGCCAACTAGAGTTGGGCCATCAATCGGTGATATCACAGCTGGTTTATTCACCGCAATAGGTATTTTAGCTGCTGTGAACCATTTGAACGCAACTGGTCAAGGCCAAAAAGTAGATGTTGCCATGTTGGACTGTCAGGTGGCAATTTTGGAAAATGCACTTGCAAGATACTTTGCAACAGGTGTTTCTCCGAAACCAGCAGGTAACAAGCATTCTTCTATCGTGCCATTTGAACCATTTGAAACATCTGATGGTGAAATTATGATTGCAGTAGGTAACGATAACCTCTGGAAAAAGTATTGTACTGAAATTGGTAATGAGCATTTAATTACTGATGAGCGATTTTCTACCAACCCACAAAGAACGGTTAATTACAACGAGCTAAGACCGATTCTAGCGGAAATCATGAAGTCTAAATCGACTGAAGAGTGGTATGTTAATTTAACCAAAGCAGGTATTCCTTGCGGTCCAATCAACAACATCGAAATGATCACCAAAGATGAACAAGTCAAGTTCAGGGATATGATCGTTGAAGTTGAGCACAAGGTTGCAGGTACAACTCATATTCCTGGTGTACCAATTAAAATGAGTGCAACACCTGGCGGTATCAAGAAATCTGCTCCAATTTTAGGCGAAGACACGTTTGAAATATTAAAAGAACTATTAAATTACTCAGATGAGAAATTAGAGAAACTTAAAGAAAATAATGTATTTTAATTAGGAGGGCAATATGGAGATTTATGGTTTAGGCATAGTCGCATTTTGTATGTATGTTGGGTCATTTTTGGGTTACTTTATCGGAAAAGTACTTGGCATCTCGGGAAATGTTGGTGGCGTAGGCTTTGCAATGCTTTTATTAATTCTTATCAGCAATTATGTGGATGAGAAAAAAGGTGGTTGGTCTGAAAGAACCAAAAATGGTATTTATTTATTAAGTGCTCTTTATATTCCGATTGTTGTTGCCATGGCTGGTATTCAAAATGTAGTTGCTGCATTTAGTGGCGGTGCGATTGCATTTGTTGCAGGTGGCGTTGCTACTATTGGCTCTATGTTTTTAGTGCCATTGATTGGCAAATTAGGTTCTAACAAATTAGAAGAATAGGGAGGCGCTCTTATGATAGCAGAAATTATTTCAACGTTATTTACTAAATTTCCATTAGTTGGTGCTTTTGGCGCCGTTGCATTAATCATGCTCATTTCTTACTGGTTTGCTAATGCAATCGGACAAAAGAGAATGGGTTCAGCAATTGCAATCGTTGTGGCATTAATTTTAGCATTTATTGCTGGTAAAGTTACTGGCGGTTCAAAAGGCGTTTCAGATATCGCTTACTTCTCAGGTTTTGCATTACTTGGCGGCTCAATGTTTAGAGACTTCGCCATTATTTCAACAGCCTTTGGTGCCAAGCTAGAAAACCTTAAAAAAGCTGGCTTACCTGGTACAGTTGCACTTTTACTTGGCGTCGCATTTTCTTTTATCGTAGGTTCAGTAATTGCTTATGCAATGGGTTACCACGACGCTGTTGATGTTGCCACAATCGGTGCTGGTACGGTAACCTTTATCGTTGGTCCAGTTACGGGAACTGCCCTTGGTGCAAGCTCAGAAGTAATTGCACTTTCTATCGCAGCTGGTGTTGTTAAATCTGTTTTGACCATGATTATCACACCATTCATTGCTAAGGCAATCAAGCTTGATAATCCAACAACTGCTATGGTATACGGTGGCTTAATTGGTACGACAAGTGGTGTTGCTGGTGGTTTAGCAGCTACTGATCCTAAACTCGTACCTTATGGTGCTATGACCGCAACATTCTACACAGGACTCGGAAGCTTATTATGTCCATCAATCGGCTATATGCTACTCAAGTTGTTTATTTAAGCTTTAAAATTTCTATACTTTTAAATGATTGATTCGTTTGAATCAATCATTTATTTTATGAGGAGGTATCCCTTGAGCGAAAAACTAGAATTACTTAAGAAGAATAAAGAAAAATTAATGGCAGGTGGTGGTGCAAAAGCCATTGCTAAGCAACATGAAAAAGGAAAGCTCACTGCCAGAGAACGTATTATGCTCTTGTTTGATGAAGGTACTTTTGTAGAGCTTGATGCGTTTGTTAAGCATAGATGTACCAATTTTGGCATGGAAAAAGTAGATGCACCAACAGA
>NZ_JBVBZF010000238.1:0-5634 GCF_057447755.1 Fusibacter sp.
AATACCTTCTGTGCCCATTCTGGAGATGGCACTGCAATGCCAAGCCAACTAACACCGCCCTTGTTGAATAAATCCCTATAGTTGGCGATGCCAATAGCTGTACTCTTATTAACCCGTGCAATCTTTGCTGGATCAACATCTGCAAGTAGGTCAGGATTTGGTGCTAAAATGGAGATGACGCATGCACCATCTTTTGCATATCCCTCCATATATTCAGACCGCCATGTTGGAAAATAATCAAGATGTTCGTCGTTCGAATACATATATCTCATTTTATTTTGAAGATCATCATAGTATTCACAGCGAACAATACTGGCGCCAGCGAGATATGCCACTTCAGTGAGTGCTCTGACGTAATCGAGTGCTGTAACTGGTGCATTGATGATTAAAGGTTGACCTGGTTGTAGGTTAATGCCCACTCTCACAGCTACCTCGGCATATTTTTTTAAGAGTTTTTCCTTCATAAAACCTCCGTATAAATTATTTTATACATATATTTTAGCATGTTTTTTCTTAAAAATATCATCAGATTTCTGATTTATAAACACATTTACAAAAAAAATAGCAATTTAAAAAATTCAGTGCAAATTTTAAAAAAGTTGTTGACATGCTTTTTGAGAGTGCTATAATCAATTTCAAATCAACACGAAGCAATTGTGAGAAAAATCTCAAAGATTATGAAAGTGGTGGCGTTATGTTATCTTCTGTTAAATTCCTAATAGACAATACATTTTACTTTTACTACGGCTGGAGCTATTTTTATTTTAGCGCTGGCTATTTGTATTGCAACGGAATATGGAAAAATAACCTAATGAGTTTAGGACTAGCATAATTACATCCAAATGCTAAAATCAACAACTAAGATATACGGAGACTCATAGGAGTCTCTTTTTTTTATGCCGATATCAATAAATTGCTAAATTTTGTAAGGAGGTAATGAGATGGTAAGTGCCATTCAGAGAGAAAAGAAAGAACAAGAAATTATTGAAATGATTGCAAGGATAAAAGAACCCTTTAAAATGGCAAGTAGAGCATATAAAGGCGTCGACTCAGTGGTTACTGTGGAGGGCAGAAGCATCGGAAACGGACATTTCGCAGTTATCGCAGGTCCTTGTTCAGTTGAAAGCCACTCACAAATCATAGACATTGCCAAATCAATCGATGGCTCAGGTGCTAAGTTCCTAAGAGGTGGTGCATTTAAACCAAGAACCTCCCCATATGACTTTCAGGGTCTTCAAGGTGAAGGGCTAGACCTCTTAAGGGCAGCTAAAAAGGCAACAGGAATGCCGTTTGTAACAGAGATTATGTCGGTACAGCAACTTGAAGATTATGCAGATATTATCGACGTCGTGCAAATTGGTGCCAGAAACATGCAGAACTTTGATCTATTAAAAGCAGCAGGTAAGCTCAATAAGCCTGTTTTGCTAAAGAGAGGTATGTCGGCAACGATTGAAGAATTTTTAATGGCCTCAGAGTACATTTTAGCAGGTGGTAATCATCAGGTCATCTTATGTGAACGCGGCATAAGAACCTTTGAAAAATATACGCGCAACACTTTGGATTTAAGTGCAGTACCTGTGATCAAGCGTTTTTCACACTTACCAGTGGTGATAGACCCATCGCATGCAACTGGAGACGCGAGATATGTTGAATCAATGGCGCTTGCAGCAGTTGCGGCAGGTGCAGACGGACTGATGATTGAAGTACACAATAATCCAGAAAAAGCAGTATCAGATGGTAAACAATCCTTAACACCAGCAGCATTTAAGGAACTTATGATTAAAGTCGAACAAATAGCAGAAATTACTGGAAAGATCATGTAATTTCATCGAAAACACGAAGGGAGGAATTTAGTTGGGGTATCAGTTGCAATAATCGGGTTAGGTTTAATAGGTGGTTCACTGGCGAAGTCCGTTAGAACACACACAGATCATCACATTATTGGTTTCGATGTTCAAGGAGAAGTGATGACATCAGCGCTTACATCGGGTGTAATCGATGAAGCGCCTGAAACAATTGAAGAGGCACTTAGTAAAAGCGACATCGTCTTTTTATGCTTATATCCATTTGAAACCATTGGATTTGTTAAAAAGCATTATAACGATTTTAAAGAAGGTGCTATAGTAACAGACACAGCGGGTTTAAAGGCTGAAATCGTTCAGTTTTATAACAAACTCACCCACAATGCCAAAGGCATAGATTTCGTTGGAGGTCATCCAATAGCAGGTAGTGAAAAATCAGGATTTCTAAATTCATCAGATCAGTTCTTTGTTGGCGCTTCATACGTTTTAACACCTCATAGGGGCAATAAGGCGTCTTCAATAGAGACCTTGACGAACTTAATCCAAAAGATTGGTTTTGGTTCTGTAACTTGCATGGATGCTGCAGCACATGATGAAATGATCGCTTACACAAGTCATTTGCCACATATTATCGCTTCACTGTTGCTTAAGAACAAACCACAAGAGCAAATTTCAGCCTTGGTGGGTGGTAGCTTTAGAGATGCCACACGCGTAGGCAATATGAATATGGCACTTTGGACTGAACTTCTCATGTGTAATCAATCCAATGTCATAAAAATGCTCGAGTCCTTTGAGACTGAAATAAAAGCCGTACAACTGGCACTTAAAAATCAAAATGAGTCGGCATTAAATGGTCTTATGAGTTTTGATATTGTCAGTTAATTGATGATACAAGTCTTTAAATTTTGATATAATAGGATTAATAAAAAACAAGGAGTCCATAAGATGGCTAGAAGTGTAAGGGTGATAACACCACAACTTGAGTACGACATTACGATTGATGCGAACTGGATTGATGTTGATAAGATCAATGAAATTATAGGGGGGCGCAAATATCTGATTGTAACCGATGAAACTGTCTATTCACATTATGGAAGTCTCTTAAAACAGCTTGAATGTGTTGTCCTCCCTGTGGGAGAAAGCACGAAGAGTCTTAAGTATTTCGAAAAGCTTATTGATATGCTTCAAGATAAGCAATTTAATCGATCGAGTTTATTGATTGCATTTGGCGGTGGGGTCATAGGAGACCTCACTGGCTATGTGGCAGCATCCTATATGAGGGGTATTCACTTTGTTCAAATGCCAACGACCCTACTTTCCATGGTAGACAGTAGCGTTGGTGGGAAAGTTGCGATTAATCATCCGAGTGCAAAGAATTTGATTGGTGCGTTTTATCAACCAGAGGCTGTTTATATCGATACGGCTTTCCTAAATACATTGACCCTCAAGACACTTTCTGATGGGATGGCAGAAGTCATAAAGTATGGAATCGGTTTTGATCGTGACTTATTTAATACACTTGAAGGTTTAGATTTAAACCGTTTATTAATGAAAGAAAATCAAGAAACCCTACTTGACATCGTAAAAATATGTTGTCAAATTAAGGCGAGGGTCGTAGGGGAAGATGAACGAGATACGAGTGTAAGGCAATTGCTAAATCTAGGACATACCCTTGGGCATGCAATAGAGCAATACTATCAGTTTAAGAAGTACACGCATGGACAAGCCATTGCCATCGGCATGGTCATTAAAAGTCAAGTTGCCTTTTATGAAGGCCGACTTGATCAAAAATCGCTTGAACGCGTAGAACAATTATTTAAGCAATATCAGCTTCCGCTTGAACTCGATGAACCTGAAGTTTTTAAGAGGATTTTAGAGGCCATTCACTTGGATAAGAAATCCACAGGGACACAAATCAAATGGATTCGAGTAGATGCAATTGGCAGTTGCCAAATAGAAGGCCTTCAATATAATGATATTATAGAGAAAGTCGAAAATTTAAAATAGGGAATGTGATTTATGAATAAGAATAGTATCATTATAGAGCCAAAAAAATTATCGGGAATAGTAAACGTGCCCCCTTCAAAGAGTTTGAGTCACAGGGGTATTATCTGTGCGGGTCTCTCAGAGGATGTTTCGGTGGTTGAAAATTTGATTTATTCAGATGATATCATCACCACTATTGAGGCAATGAAACAGTTCGGTATGCAGGTCCTTGGAGAAGAAAAAGTAGGAGAGCGTTATCGTTTAACCTTGCAAAATAAACAAATGACAAATTTAAAGGCAAACAACTATAAAGTGATTTCTGAAGCATCTACAATTCACTGTAGCGAATCAGGAACCACAATTCGTTTTTTAATGCCTTTTTTTACTTTATCAAGTGCACCAATGACTTTCACAGGAAAGGGAAGACTGGGTGAAAGACCATATGAGACCTTTTATAAGATTTTAAGACAACAGGATATTCCCTACCAAACAACCAATGGATTATTGCCCGTGACAATTGAGGGCACATTAATGCCTGGTGTTTTTCAGATGGCTGGCAATGTAAGTTCGCAGTTCATCAGTGGCTTGCTGCTTGTTTTACCCTTATTATCTGAAGATTCTACGATTGAGTTAACCACACCGCTTGAATCCAAAGGTTATGTGGATTTAACGCTTGATACCAGTCAAAAGTTTGGTGTTAATGTTGAGATGCCGGACGCTCAAACCTTCTCAATTAAGGGCAATCAGGCTTATAGAGGTTCAGAATATGCCGTTGAGGGGGATTATTCACAAGCCGCATTTTGGCTGGTTGCAGGAAGTCTTGGTAATAATGTTGAACTTAAGGGGATGCAAAAGACATCACTACAAGGTGATCATGCCATACTTGAAATTGTTGAAAGAATAGGGGGCAAGATCATCTGGGGCCAAGACAATGTCAAGGCCATACAATCAGACTTATCAACAGTGACCGTGGATGCTTCACAATGTCCTGACCTTGTACCCATATTGACTGTATTACTTAGTATGGGCAGTGGCACATCGGAGATCATCAATGCAGGCAGACTTAGAATTAAGGAATCTGACCGATTGAAAGCAATTTGTACTGAACTCAATAAAATGGGTGGAGAGGTTGAAGAACTTGAAGAAGGTCTAAGAATTAATGGGGTAAAAGGCTTTAAGGGTGCAAAAGTGGACTCTTGGAATGACCATAGAATTGCAATGGCGCTGGCGATTGCTGCAACACTTGCAGATGGACCGGTTGAAATTACAGGTTTTGAAGCTGTAAAGAAATCATATCCAATGTTCTGGGAAGACTATGAAAAATTAGGAGGCGTGATTCATGGGGAGTCAGATTGGCGAAATCTTTAAAGTATCCGTATTTGGCGAATCACATGGTAGTGCAATCGGTTGTGTGATTGAAGGCATTCCAGCAGGTACCAAGCTGGACTTAGACTTAATAAAGAAGAGAATGGCACAGCGTAAACCGGGTCAAGGGACGCATTCAACACCTAGACAGGAAGGCGACCGATTTGAAATTTTAAGTGGCTTTTTTCAGGACCACACAACTGGAACACCGCTTTGCATGATGATAAAAAATCATGATACACGCTCAAATGACTATGAAAAAACAAAGTCTCTTTTAAGACCCTCACATGCAGATTATACAGGCGCAGTTAAATGGCATGGTGCAAATGACTTTCGTGGTGGCGGCCATTTTTCGGCAAGGTTGACAGCACCCCTTGTTTTTGCAGGTGCAATAGCGGAACAGTTGCTATCAGATCAAAATATCAAAATTCTTTCTCAAGTGGAATCTGTTGGGACTGTAAAGGGAGAGAGTCTCTCAAAT
>NZ_JBVBZF010000239.1:0-5569 GCF_057447755.1 Fusibacter sp.
GACGATGTCAATAATTCGCTCCAGTTCCTTATCGGTGAAAATATTAAAGAAGGAAATGGCATTTAAGGACGCCTTAATCTCCATACGGTCAACTGTTACTATTTTCTCAATTTCTTGCGCTGCCTTTTGTCTTGTTAAATTGTTGAGTTCCATTTCGTTTCGGATTACAGTCCTGTGAATACCTGTTAGATCCACAAGTTTTACCCACATCTTTTGGGCATCCCGATAGGTTTCAAAGGTATCGAACTTAGGTATCGCTTCATACTTGCTCAAATAAATATTTTCGATTGCGCCTCGGCAATCATCAACTTTTCCCTCAGCCAAGTAGTCAAGCGCCAAAAGGATATTAGTCTTGTATATTTTATCTTCCAAATCATCTGTAAGGAAATCACCTGGATATGGCATAAAGTCTTCAGCAGATACTTTCTTCATATTGCTGTGCTCCACTTGATTGTCAATCTTTGATTTTTCATACAAAAACCGATAGATATCCTCTCGGGTTCTCTTCCAAATTGGATGGTGCTTAGGTGGCGGTAAATGCTTGATGTTCAACTTGTTGTCGAGGAAAAAGTCAAAGCCATACATCTTTGCATTTAAGAGATAATCAATATCCTCACCTCTAGTTACTTTTGGATCGAAGGGCACAATTCTAAACATGTTCTTATGAATAACCATTAGCCCCCCAAAGGCAAAGGGAGTGATTTTGATCCGAGGTCCAGCTGAAATAATTTTATCAAAGGCCTTGGCTTTAGAACCGAAACGATCCCAATAGGTCATCCAAGCTTGCATTTCGACGTCATCGTAGTATTCATCCTTCTTGTTGAGATAATAACCCGCAACGCCATAGATAATAGAACCGTATTTTCTCTTACCAATAAACTCCACAGCCATATCCACAAAATCAGGTTTTTCAAAGACTTCATCATCATCTATTAATATGGCCACATCACCCCCCAAAATCTGACTGACATATAGGCAGATGTTTCTTACATTTGAGTAGCCCTTAATGTTCAAAAGCTCTACCTCTTCGTTTAAGCCTTCATGTCTGAGGATTTCTTTGATATTGTCCAAGTTTTTGGGTGTAAAAATATAGGTTTCAACAGTAATTTGTGATTTTTCGACAATTTCCTTTGTCTTCTGTGCAGCGAGATCAGCAATCTCGTCAGTAGTAGGACAAACTGGAATTACCAGTTTGAAGTTTTTATTGTTTAGGATCTTAATACTTTCTAGTGTACGGCCTAGGGTGCCTTCTTCATCTATAGGTGTCGGGTGGTCGTAAACAGCATCGCCCTCTTTCCAGCCTTCTGCTCTGGACCTTTGCCAATAAGTTGGAATAACCATTACGATTCTCATAAATAACCTCCTTCGTTCTCTTATGCCTTGACGATTTTCATATACATTTCTTCAACTTTTTTTATAGAAATATCTCTGGAAAAATTGAGTTTAGCATACTTGTGGCAAACCTCAGACATCTCTCTTTGGCCATTTTGGGCGATGATTTTACAAATGCTGGCAGAGAGCGCTGAAGCATCCTCAACTGGTACAAGATCACCAACCTCTTTTGTGATAAAATCTGGAAGACCACCTTGATTGGTGCCCACAACTGGCGCACCGCACGCTAGTGCTTCAATAGCAACAAGTCCAAAGGGTTCAGTTCTAGATGGCACACAGCTTACATTGGCAATGTTATATAAATCCACAAGTTCTTCTTGATAAATATGTCCCAGAAAGTGTGTTTTGCTCAAACTTAAATTATTCTTTTGGTGAACAAGCGAATCATAAAGCTCACCATTTCCGGCAATTATGGTTACCGCATCATCTTCAAGTGCTTTCTCATATAGTTTAGCTGCATCCAATAGAACATCTACGCCCTTAAAGTGAGCGAGTTTCCCTGCAAAAAAGACAATTTTTTCACCATTGTAGCCTATACCATATTTACTTAAAACCGCTTTAGGCTCAAGTGATTTCATTTTGAAGAGCTCAGGATTGTAGCCATTTAGAATTAAGCTGCGTTTTTCCTTTGGCACTTTTAAAAGTTCTTCCACTTCCTGATCCACCTGTTTGGAAATCGTAATGACTTTCGAGGCTTTTTTTGCACCTTCTAGGGCATATTTATGGTATCGATCATCTTTAACAAAGCCTTTTAAATCGGTTCCGTGAGCTGTTATGATATATGGAACATCAAATAAACTTGCAACATAAGGTGTCAACCATAAATGCTGAGCATGGATAATATCCGGTTTAAAACTTTGGATCGCTTTGTTTGTGGCATCTTTAAAGGCCTTAATGTATATTTCAATTTCTGCCTCACTTAGATTATAGAAGGTATTTACACTTCTTGGATGAGAGGTAAAGCATGGAAAGTCAAAAGGAACCATAACCTCATCTTCTTTATTATAAGTGTCGCTCTTGAAGATAATCGGCATCGATTCGAAAGTCTCATACTGCGTTACATAATGTTCAGGATAGATGACCATGACTTCATTGCCAAAGTTTACAAGTTCCTCTGCTAGATTTCTTGTGTAGATGCCACTGCCAGATCCTTCTAATGGAAAATGATTAATCAATAATATCTTCATCCTTTTCTCCCTCCAATTACTTTTGTGATTTCTGCCCACGAAGCCTTCACTTCTTCATATCGTGCTATCATAGCGGGTAAATTTTCAAGCGCACAATCAATAGCATATGGCAATTTTAAAAACCGCTCATCCTTTGTATATTGAGAAAGTGCTTTAGCGCCAATTATCATTTCTTTTTTTTGTGCCTCAGCAATTCGTGCGGAATCCTTGCCAAGTATGTGATTCAAAAAGGGATTTCTTCCAATCCATCCCATGGAAGCGTAAAAAAGCCTATCTTTTATAAGAGGATCATTTAACAAGTCAGGTTGCCTTGGGTATGTACCAAAAGTATCATGAATAATTTTAACGTCTATGTCGATTACCTTTAACTTGTTTTGATCAAAAAATATGCCCATAGTGGTATCCTCACCTCTTGTGAGGTAATACCGGTCCTCCATCTTATAAAAGAAGGAAAAAAACGGTGGTATTCGGTCAAGAAAGCTGGTTCTCATGGCCAAATTGCCTCCCAGCAGTTTATTGGTAAAGATTGGTGTCCTATAGGGTTCCCTGATCCCTAACTTTAAACAATGATGTAAATCTGAGCTGCTCATATAAGGGATTGCACCTTCCTTTTGAATCCCAGTTAGAAAGGCATCCATGTGATTAAACTTCATAGGGGGCAATATAAAATATCCTGAATAATCACTGGTTGTTGCCGCAACATCCTTGAACAATAGATGGTTGAGGTGAACGCCAACAAAATCAATTTCTTCACATTTTCCCTCGTGATAGAGGACACACGGATGAACATCACTGTCGATAAAATAGACGATGTCCATATCATCCAGAAGTGCTTGCAGCAAAACCAAATTTCGCTTCTTTGAATATGTTACAAGCCCTGTTTTCTCAAAGTCACCCATATCTAAGATTCTTTCTATGGCTTTTTCAGTTACCCCCATCATTTTTAGTGTCTCATACATGTTTTCTAATCGATTCACATGTATTAACTTAACTTTGACGAAAGTTCTCACGTTTTCGAGATAGCCACGATCAATATCCTGTGAATATATAACAATCACCTCGTCAATTGTATGTCCAAATTGCTTGGCGTTGAGCAAAAAATCAATTAGTGTTACTTTGTCATCTAATCGGTTGACGATTAGACCAAAGCATTTTTTCATAGTCATCCCTACTTTCAAAATCTCAGATTACAATGCTTTTACCCTTTTTAATATGGAATATTCATCATTGGCAAGTCTTTCGGACTTAGCATTTCAAAATAAATAAAAAAGTTGACTCTATCCTTGTACATTTTGCCTTCTAAGCCTCAATGTTCAAGTTCAAGAATCAACTTTGGTTTATACATTATATAGGATTTGGGTTAGCCTATCTTAAATTTAAAGATTTCTAATTTCCAAAATATGCTTTTGCTGTTTTTAAACGCTCTATAATCTGAATCTGCTGTGGGCACTTGGGTTCACATTCGCCACATGCCACACAGTTGCTTGCTTTCGCTTCAGGCGCTAAAAACGCTTGATAAGAACTATTGGCACCTTCAAAATTGTTGAACATATTGCCTCTGTTATAAAGGGCAAACACCCTAGGTATTTCAACACCATGCGGACATGGCACGCAGTATTTACAATCCGTACAAGGAATTTGAACCTTCTTATCATAAGCCTCTCTCACCTTAGCGATCATAGCATGATCCTCTTCAGAAAGTGAGCTTGCTTCAAGTCGATCTGCAATTTCAAGATTCTCCTTCAGCTGGTCTAAGTTGGACATACCACTTAGGACTACTTTTACGTTTTCAAAATTTGCAATATAACGCAAAGACCATTCGACAGGCGACCATTTTCTTGGCGATTCTTGCCACAAGTCAACTATGTCATCTGAAGGTGTCGCCAGCATGCCACCTTTTAAAGGTTCCATAACCACCATTGGAATTCCCAAATCTGAAGCAATTTGAACGCCCTTTAAACCCGCTTGTTCATTGATGTCCATATAGTTAAATTGAATCATGCAGACATCCCAATTATAGGCTTTGATAATTTCTTCAAAAGTTTCATAGCCATCATGAAATGAGAAACCGATATGCTTAATTTTACCCTTAGCTTTCATCTTGTCGATTTCATTGAAAATATCAATCTTCTTATAGTTTTCCCATCTTTTCTTGTCAAGGGCATGCAAAAGATAGATATCTAAACAAGAAACCTGTAATTTTTCAAGTTGCTCATCTAAGTATTTTTCAAAATCGCTGGGTTGTTCGATTAGCCAACTTGGTGATTTAGTAATCAAAGTAACCCTTTCTCTATAGCCATCTTTAAGTGCTTTTCCGACGATCGTTTCACTATTACCGCCATGATAAGGATATGCTGTATCGATATAGGTAACCTCATGATCAATTGCATATCGAATTAACTCGATTGCTTTTTCTTCATCTATCTGATGTGCTTTGCCTTCTACAATCGGTAGTCGCATGCAGCCAAGTCCAAGTATAGATGAATTAATAGTTGTCTTTCCAAGCTCTCTAAATTTCATGGAACCTCCTCATTTTAAACGCCATAGTATATACTGTTCGTATATTTCGGTTTGCGAAATATCTTATTTTATTTTACCTTTTTTTAGTGACCACCGTCAATCCTAAAGTGAGCCTTTTAAAATAGAAGCATTTAAATCAGAATCCAAAATAACCCAATCCTTATTGTACCTCTTGCGAATTTGATCCAGTATATATTGACCCATTTGATCAAATAAGGCTTCATCTATTTCTGTATTGCCAATAGGTTCCACCATGAGATGAACTTCTGAGCAATATTCAGTTTTCCCTATGCAATTCATACGATAGAAGGTAAGCCGACACTTTTGATTTATCTCTTCTTGTCCATCTGCATTTACCTTTAAACCATTGAGCAAACCTTCCCAGACCACTGGTATTACAATATCGTTTAAATCGCCAGCTTGAGCGATCTGTGCTCTTAAAATACCACATGTAAATCTTATTTCAAAAA
>NZ_JBVBZF010000240.1:0-5548 GCF_057447755.1 Fusibacter sp.
CGCGAATAATATTTCAGATATTCTCTTTATGATCTCGCTCTCCTTATTAGGGTATGCAAGCGCTGCCATTTATTATATTAAAATTAAGGAAGACCGCTTGGATGAGACTGGTGGTTTTGAGCCGAGGTACGCTAAAGGATACCATATTAAATGGATATTAATTGTGCCTATTGCTTTCCTAATTTTGGGGTATGTGGACCTTGTGGTTGTTTTAAAATCATTTGTTTTGTTGGGGCTACATCGCTTTGTCAGTCATTACTTCAGCAAGGTTAAAGAAGTTGAGATCCTTCTTGAACGTGAAAAGAAATACAACGATTACCTGGAGGAGCGCGTCGCTGAAAGAACTGCTGAACTTGAGAAAAGTAATCAGAACCTCAATTATCTTGCCAATATGGATACCTTGTGTGATTTACCAAATAGGAGATACTTTCTGAGACAGGTTGAAACGTTGGTCAACAATAAAACACCATTTTTACTTTTTTATCTTGATATTGATCGCTTTAAATTGATCAATGATATCCACGGTCATGAGATGGGAGATCGTGTGATTGAAGCTTTGGCTAATAATTTTAAGACCAATAAGCCAGATGAAGTGACCGTCTGCAGGATTGGTGGAGATGAATTTGGGGTTATTTGTCAATGTAAGGGCATAGATGGTTCTCAGCCAGTCAGCGAGAACATCCTTAAAGTTGTTAGAACGCCAATTGAAATTGATCAGTATTTGTTTACACTTGACGCAAGCGTTGGTGTTTCAAAATACCCTGAGGATACAGAGCGGTTTAGTCAACTCTTGAGGTATGCTGATATTGCCATGCTCCAAGCCAAAAAACTCAACTCTGGCGAAAAAATCGTCTATTATAAATCCAATCTCTCTGAGATGCTTGAACGATCAAATGAAATTGAACTCATGCTCAAAAATGCCGATTATGAACAAGAATTTGAATTGTATTATCAGCCTCAGATTGAGATCGGCTCTGAAAAACTCATTGGGGCAGAAGCACTTTTAAGATGGCATAATCCAATTATTGGTCAAATTTCACCTGCGGAGTTCATACCCATAGCTGAACAATCTGATGTGATTCTTTCTATTGGAAAGTGGGTTCTTAAAAAGGGCATGGAACAGCTTGTCACTTGGAATGAAACTTACGATCCAAATTTTAAGCTCGGGATCAATATTTCGCCTGTCCAATTTGACAGTATTGATTTCTTTTCCTATATAGTGACACTGATTGATGCCACAACTGTAGATGCATCAAATCTCGATTTTGAAATCACTGAGAACAGTGCAATGAACTCAAATGTGACCATGGAGGAAATTTTTACTGCCCTATATGGGCTAGGTGTTCATATTTCCATAGATGATTTTGGGACGGGCTATTCTTCGCTTAGTTATATTAAACGATTCGATATAGACCGTATTAAAATTGCAAAAGAACTAATAGACAATATTCATACCGATCATGTGGACCGATTGATCATAAAGGCCATCACCATGATGGCTAAAGGGATGGGGCTTCTAACGATCGCTGAAGGTGTGGAATCCTACGATCAATTAGAGTATTTGAAATCCATTGGTTGTGATGAAGTTCAGGGTTACTATTACAGTAAGCCACTTTCAAAATCTGATTTTGAAACCAAGTATTTTACGCCACAAAAAATTAACAATGAATTAAAGAATACCTAATATAAATGGATTGTATTTTTGCAAAATGAGCGTATACTGAGTTATGTCCTATAGAAAATCCTTAGGGTAGTTAAATTAAGAAAGAAGGGTGTGCCTTGGAAGAAACATCAGTATCGCTCATGGTACCTGCACTTATATTATTTGTGGGTGTTGTTGCGTCAAAAATGAGCAAAATCGTCAAGATACCAGATATCGTCATCTTTTTATTTGCGGGTGTTTTAATTGGACCTGCCATGCTGAACCTTGTGAATGTTGATACACATTCAAGTGTGAACCAGTTTATTCTCACATTCGGAGCAGCTTTTATTCTGTACGATGGTGGTAGAGAAATCAAATTGAAGGTGTTAAATGAGGTCAAGTGGACCGTCGCATTACTAGCCACTGTTGGCGTGCTGATCAGCGCTGTATCCATAGGGTTAGTTGCTATGTGGGTTTTTAAAATTGAATTTATCTATGCACTTTTAATTGGTGCGGTAATCGCATCTACAGATCCAGCGGCCCTGGTGCCTGTTTTTTCTAAGCTTAAGATTGTCGATCGCGTTAAGCAAACGGTTATAAGCGAATCCGCTTTTAATGATGCTGTTGGCGCCATCTTAGTGCTTACGATTATTACCATTATTCAATCTGGATCATTTTCAATCAGTGAAAATCTAATTTCCCTTTCTACCATGATCGTATTTGGTATCGTCAGTGGGGTTTTGGTTGGGGTAATATTTTCACTGAGTGTCTCAGAAGGTAAGTTTGGTTTGTTCACCGAATTTGCGCCAATCGTTTCAATACTTGCTGTAATGATTTCGTTCAGTTTAGCGGAGGCCCTACATGGTAGCGGCTACATGTCTACATTTATGACTGGACTCATTTGCGGCAACAAAAAGAGTTTTAAGCTCTGGGTGCCGACTCTGGATTTTGAGGTTCAAAAGAACGTTAGAGAAACAGTCACCACCATTATGAAAATTGCCATTTTTATATTGTTGGGTATGCATGTGGACTTTAAGTCACTAAGCCAATACTGGAAAGAATCCTTATTGATTGTCAGTGTCTTGATTTTTATTGTAAGACCATTTTCAGTTTTGGTTTGTACTTTACCAGACCGTAAGGTCAAGTGGAAGAAAAATGAAATTATCTTTATGATGTGGGTCAGAGAAACTGGTGTCATTCCAGCAGCGCTCTCAGGCCTAATAGTGAGCCTTAAAATCCCATATGCAAATATCATTTCGTCGGTTGTCTTCATGACAATTATAATGACCCTCTTATTTCAAGCGACAACAGCAAGCCTATTTGCTTGCAAGCTCGGTTTAATCAAACCAGATCAACCTGAAAAGACCCTAGTACCATTTTCTGAACTTGAACATGCTTAACAAAGACAACAAGAAAATCGTCAAAATGCTTTAATCGAAAGATTAGAGCATTTTTTTTATACAAAAAATTGAGTCTAAAGCCAAGGTGGGGAATGTAAGGTCTCGAACTATGTCAATGAGCATGGGTTTAAGTCATCAAAGAAAACAAATCATGGGGCCTGTATTAATAAAAATTTATAAGAAAATTATTTTGATAAATAGAAATGATTTTCATTAATTAAAAATGACTTTTATTAAGCGAAATACTATTTTGCTTTTGAAAAAACATAATATTGTGAAAACGCTTGAAAACATGGGCTGAGTATGGTTTAATAGGTGTACATAAATCAATTTTGAAATTTTAATTAATAACTTAACAATCCTGTTTTTACAATGCTTTGATGACAATAAGGAAATATTTTCTCGAATGGATAATTATGGGATAAAAACTAACCAGAAGCAATTTCACTATGATTTTATACCATAAAAATCTATTGACTTTTAAAATGGATAATGTTAATCTTATCTCAAATAAACCACTCTATAAAATACAAATTCACAGAGTGAAATAATTTGGAGGTTTGAAATGTCAAAAGAGTTAACAAGTATTCAAAGAGAAGAATTAGATTTAGCATTTGAGAAAGCTAGAAAGGCACTTGCAATATTCGAAACATATGATCAGGAAAGAGTTGATAAATTGTGTCGTGCTGTTGCTGCTGCAATATCAAATAAAAAAGTATTCACAGAATTGTCGATCATGGGCGTTGAAGAAAGTCGTCTTGGCGATGCAAATGGCCGTCCTGGTAAAAGATTTAAAGTACATGGTATTTTAAGAGATGCTTTAAGACAAAAAAGTGTTGGCTTAATCGAAGAAGATCCTATTAAAGGCATTTCAAAATATGCGAAACCGGTGGGCATCATTGCTTCAGTTGTACCAACGACTAACCCTGTTTTAACACCAGCTGGAACAACTGTATATGCAATTAAAGCAAGAGATGCAGTCATTTTCTCGCCACATCCAAGATCAAAAAACACGGCTTACAAAGCGGTTGAAATCATGAGAGAAGCTCTTAGAAAAGAAGGCGCTCCAGAGGATATCATCCAATGTCTTCAAAATGTTAACCTTCAAATGACTCAAACGCTTATGTCAGAAGCAGACCTCGTCCTTGCAACTGGCGGACAAGCACTTGTTAGATCTGCTTACAGCTCAGGAACACCTGCTTACGGCGTTGGTGCTGGTAACTCAACAATGATTATTGATGAGACAGCGGATATTAAAGAAGCAGCAATGAATACGATGTTAAGTAAAACTTCAGATTTCGGTTCTGGTTGTTCTGCAGACGGTAACCTTATTATTGAAGAATCAATCTATGATGACATGATCAAAGAGTTTATCGCAATCGGTGGTTACCTTGCAAATGAAGAAGAAAAAGAAAAACTTAAAAATGTAATCTGGGATGAAGAAGGTCATAGACTTCCGGATACTGTAGCACTTGCACCTCAAAAGCTTGCACAGGCTGCTGGCTTTGAAATCCCAGAAGATAGAAAGTTCATCTTCGTCGAAGGCGATGGCGTAGGCAAGGGTCACTTCTTCTCATATGAAAAGTTAACAACACTCTTCGCAGTATTTAAATACAAAGGTTTCGATAATGCCCTTTCAATGATGCATACCATCTACAACAATCAAGGTAAAGGCCATTCATGTGGAATCTACTCATTTAATGACGACCACATTCATGCACTTGCATCAGTTGCACCTGTTAGCCGTATCATGGTTAGACAACCACAGTCAAAAGCAAATGCTGGTTCATTTACAAATGGTATGCCGATGACATCAAGCTTAGGTTGTGGTACTTGGGGTGGTAACATCATCTCTGAGAATGTGAACTTGAAGCACTACATGAACGTAACTTGGGTATCGAGACCAATTCCAGAAGATCGTCCATCACTAGAAGAATTATTTGGTGAGTACTACGATGCGGAATTAGAAAAATAATAGTTGTACTTAATTATTGCAACAATAATAAAAACGGCTTGAAAAGTAAGGTATTAGGAGGGTTATAATGGAAAAATTAGTTTCACATCAACTGGTGGATTATTTGGTGAGAAGAGATGTAAAAAACGTCTTTGGACTATGTGGTCACACTGTAATCGCTATGCTTGATGCTTTGAAAGACTCTGATTTGAACTTTGTGTCAGTCAGACATGAGCAACTCGCTGCACATGCGGCGGACGGATACGCTAGAGTTACCAATAAAGCAAGTGTGGTGCTTTGTCACCTAGGACCAGGACTTACAAATGCTTTAACAGGGGTTGCAAATGCTTCTCTAGATTCTGTACCAATGGTCGTAATTGCGGGGGATGTTCCAAGTTTCTACTATGGCAAGCACCCTCATCAAGAAGTTAACATGCATTGTGATGGTTCTCAGTATGATCTATACAAACCAATCGTAAAACGTGCATGGAGAATTGATAAGCCAGAATTATTCCCTGAAATTCTAGATAAAGCTTTTAGACTTGCAGAGTC
>NZ_JBVBZF010000241.1:0-5522 GCF_057447755.1 Fusibacter sp.
AACTGGGTAAAGTTCTTCTTTAGGGTTTCTTTGTCTGCTAGCATATAGATGGATATGATGATGCCCAGTATGATGTTGAAGAAAACCATGGCAAAGCCAAGGAGGCCTTCGATGATGTTGGTGAGGAGCATGTTGCTGAATTTAGACAGGAGCTCTGCACCCTTACTGAGATTGTCATAAATCAGGCTGCCATATTCACCGAAATCATAAGTGGCAAGCTGAACCGGGATTTGTTCACCCCACTTGGCGAGGTCTGAAATCAGCTTATAGGCGTTGTCATAGATTTTTGGCACCAGGCTGACAGAGAAGACTGCCAGTATAAGTAACAAGGCCAAGTAAGTGATCAAAATAGCATACATGCGTTTCATTTTGAACTTTTTTTCCAGCTTACTGATGGGTTGATTTAATATGTAAGCAATGGCAAAGCCGATAAAAAACGGGGTTAAAACATTTAAAAATTTGGCGAAGACAGACACGACACCTGAACGGTCCATAATCAGCCAGGCTGTTAACAAAGTGGCAATACAGACCACGATCACATATTCAATAAATTTACGTTTTTCTTTTAGCATAAGGGTCCCCTTTGAAAAATTTGAGTCGATACCATCATATTACACTATTTATATTAAAACAGGGTTAAAATTCACTACAATTCTTAAAAAAGAATACCAAAATACGGTATAATAGGTTAAAACACATGAAAAGGAGCCGAGTAGATGACCCTAGCAAATCAAAAGGCTGATTTGATAAATGCGAAAACCATCTTGTCTGCCATCAAAGAAGGGGCAGATACTTGGTTTGGACTCCGCTATAACATGAATCTCTACAGAGGCTGTCAGCATGGCTGCATCTATTGTGATTCTAGAAGTGCATGCTATCGCATGGATGCTCTTGACCACATTTACGTGAAGGAAAATGCCTTGGCACTTCTTGAAAAGGAACTCGCCAGTAAGCGAAATAAAGGGACGATTGGCTTCGGTTCAATGAATGACCCCTATATGCCACTGGAATCAAACTATGAACTTACAAGAGGGGCACTTAAGCTCATTTGGGACTTTAGGTTTCCAATTCACATTATTACAAAGAGTGATCTTGTGGTCAGAGATATTGACCTTATTAAAAAAATCAGTAGTATCTATGCAGCAGTTTCATTTACCATTACGACCTTTGACGATGAACTCTCAAGCATCCTTGAACCCTATGCACCAGTAACTTCAAAGCGGTTTCAGGCCATGAAGGCCCTTTCAGACGCAGGAATATACACCGGTCTTACCTTGATGCCAATCCTGCCCTACATCAACGATAGCCCAGACAATATCCGAAACATATTGGTTGCGGCAAAGGCAAATGGGGCACAATATGTGGTGGGCTCGATGGGACTGACCCTAAGAGAGGGTTCAAGAGACTATTACTATAAGCAACTGGATGTCCATTTCCCTGGCTTAAAGGCAAGGTATGAAAGTGAGTATAAGCTGAATTATAACGTCATGCCAAAGCACCATAAGGCCCTCTACAAGGTCTTTTATGAAACCTGTAAGGCACTTGATCTTCCCACAAAGATGACATTTTATAAGGCCAGTGACCCGTCTGACTCGTATGAGCAAATGACCTTTGATTTAAATCTATAAAGGGATTGTAGCCTGTGCTAAAAAAGAGGTCTTGTTTCGCCCACTTATTTGAGGATAATATGTTTAAAGTTGGCCGAATATGGCTAAAAAGAATATATTGTTAATTATGAAATCATCTATTGTAAAAACGTGTCAGCCCCATGTGGTTTGGCATAAAGAGGGACCTATGATATATCGTGTAATAAAAATGACGGTTGGTGTGCTGATCAGTATGTACATAGCCGAATTAATGAAGTTGGAATTTTCACTTGCAGCAGGCATTATTGTCATGCTGAGTTTGATGGATACAAAAAAACAAACCTTCCAAGTGGCTTGGAAGCGTATTTACACCGCTGGTATTGGCTTTGCCATTTCAGCCCTGATCTTTAACTGGTTTGGCTTTGAACCTTGGGTACTTGGGCTTTTCCTAATCATGTTTGTACCCATTAGCCTGAGACTCAATGCACCTGAAGGTATTGTGATGAACACAGTAATTGCCACTCATTTTATGAGCTTTCAGAGCATAAGCACTGCAAGTATTGTGAACGAGCTGTCTCTTCTTGGGATTGGCATTGGTGTGGCCTTGTTATTGAATTTGCATATGCCAAGTCTTGAAAAAGAGTTAAAAGAAAAGCAAGTCCAAGTTGAAGAAGAGATGAAGCGGATTTTAATCCAAATGAGCTGTAATCTCAAAAACCTGTGTCTGGTCGATGACACAATGGAGGATATGACAGCGCTTGAGACCCTAATCAAGGATTCAAAGATCATAGCCCTTAAGCATGTGAACAACCTCTTGCTTGTGGACCATCAAATTTATGTCTCATATTTTCAGATGCGACTAGACCAGTATTACTGGATGCTCTACATGCAAAAGCATTTCAAGAACTGCTTTATCACGCAAACGGAAGCCATGATGCTCAGTGAGTTTACAGAACACATGGCAGAATGTCTTTCACCGTACAACGACCCAAAACCCTTGCTTGAAGAGCTTGATCGCATTAGATTGTTTTTCGCCAAGCAGCCCATACCCACTGAACAAGTTGAGTTTGAAAATTATTCAGCCCTTTATCAATATATGAATGACCTTGAAACCTTTATAATGCTGAAACTTGAATTTTCCAAAAAATATTTGTAATTGGAGGCTTTATGAAACCGGAAACTCGGATCCCACAAAACTTAAAAAAACATTTAGAGGACATTGATCTATATCTTGAAAAGATGATTGCAGACGATTTTAGCCATAAGGGCATACATGAATATCGTGAGAGCATCAGGAGATTTAGAGCCCTCTTATTCTTTTATGAGCCCTATATCCGAAATACTGATTTTGCAGATATGGCGTCAGCATCTAAGAAGCATTTCAATGCCACTTCTCTGATTAGAGAAATTGATGTTTTTGAAGAGGGTTACGGTCACATTATGAACGAAGCCACAAGGGAGAAGATTGAAGCACTTAAGGAACCCCTTAAGGCATCTTTAAGGGCAAATGTCACCAAGATGAAGGAAGTGACTTTTGCAAACTTTGAAATTCACATTAAGCCAAACATGGAAGAAAAAGATTATGAGGCTTTCGAGAAAATGAGACAGGCAGAGCTCTTTGAGGTCTTTGTTGCCAGATCTGCCTTTGATCAGGAAAACATAGAAAAGTCCATTCATGCCAAACGCATGATGGCTAAAAAAATCCGCTATGTACATTGTCTGCTCATGCCAGATAAGAAAGAGCTTGATCATCTTAACGAGTTACTGGATGCCTTTCAGCTGACGGCAAAGGCACTGCATGACGTCTGTGTCAATTTGAGATTTGTCGGCCACTATGAGCTTGATGATCCTGAGCTTCTTAACAAGCTGGTGAAGGACCATATAAAATACCTCAAAGAGGCAGACTACCTCTTTGAACGCGTACGTGAAGTCTTTGAAAGTTATTTGGCTTATTAAAGCATAAAAAAACGAATCTCAGGGGGATGAGATTCGTTTTTTTATTTATGTTAGTCTGTTGTTGTAGGGGAGTTGACACGGGGGGACGTGCCAATGAGTAAGAGTTTATTGCACTTTAATCTATCAATAATTTGGAATAAGCTTTTTGTGTCTTAGGAATCAAGTTCCTTTTGATACTCTTATAATAATGTATACATGTTAAGGGATAATTAATAATGTGTAAAAGACCTAATAAAAAACCATGAACAAATTAAAAACAAAAGTTTTACTAGTACAACAAACCTCTTTACAAATCATGGGAAAAAACGATAAAATGATAATAAGCATTACATAATTGAAACATTTGATATATTTGGGGGATAAAATGAAGTGTGTAATTAAACGATTTGATGATTTGACGATTAATGAGCTCTACGCCATCATGCAATTGAGATTTGAGGTCTTTGTTATAGAGCAAGCATGCCTTTATCAAGACATTGATGGTAAGGACCAAAAGTCCTATCACTTGATGTGCACGAACGCATCAGGTGAATTACTCGGTTATTTGAGAATACTGGATGCTGGTGTGAGTTATGATGAGGTTTCAATTGGCAGAGTCGTTGTCAGCGAGGGGGGCAGGGGCCTTGGGCTTGGTCGTAGAATTATGGAGGAGGCCATAGCCTTTATCAAGACGGTCAAGCAAGGGGATAGTGTTCGTATTTCGGCACAGGCCTATTTGCTGGATTTTTATAAATCACTTGGCTTCGACCAAGTTTCTGAAGTTTATTTAGAGGATGATATTCCACATATTGAGATGTTGTTAAAGTTATAGGGTTAAAGGATTTATAGGAGGAGGCGTCGTGATTCACAAGAAGACCATCAAACAATACATCTATGAACGTGATCAGGGAAGGTGCTTTCATTGTGGTAAACCGATTCGACTCAATCGAACGACACTAGACCACTACTTCCCAAAGAGCCTTGGGGGGACTGAGGAATATTTTAACCTGGTGACCTGCTGTAAGCCCTGTAATCGTATGAAGAAAAGTCGTATACCTGAAGACTGGCTGGATATAAATATCAACCTCTTTAAGATGGCAGTGAAAGATGGTAGAATAAGTAGTTCGGTGGATAAAAAGCTCGATTTTGACGGTCTTAAAAGGCTGGTAAAGGGTGTTGAAACCGTGTTTAGGAATAAGGTCAATACAGTGTTTGAAGGCAATGGCTATCGACTTTATGTAAAGGATAATCGGATCTATAAAATCGTGAGCTTTCACCATACAGATGAAGATTAAAGGAGTGTGTGATGGCAAATAGGGAAAATATAAGGATTAAAACGAAATACCATTCTGTGACCGAATGCAGGGAAAACTGTGTTGATGGCATTGGTATTAAACACTTGGCTAAGTCATGGTCCAATAAACTATTTGGTGTTTTTAATGACAAGGATGAATTTCAAATCTCATCAGAGGCAAAGGGTGCTGCACTATTTGTCTTCGAAGGCCGTATTGTGGAAAGAGAGGATGGCATTTACCTTGAGGGGGATATCCATGTAAAGCAAAGCTCTAAGCGAATTGTCTATGCGGGCTTTTTCTTTAGTGTCATCGTCGCCCTGTTTTTAATGTCCACCTTTAATCCTGTTTTTATGTTTATGAGTGTCCTCTTCCTGATCGTTTCAGGGATTAATTATCGCTATATGAACAAGAGTGATGATCTTTATAAGCTGATTGTGAAAAAGGTTTCTTAGGGGTAATAGGTGAGGCTTTTTATGAAAATTTCTTAAGAAGATTTCTTATGAAGGCTTCTAATTAAGATTTCTAATGAAGATCTCTAATAAAGGTCTATTATGAAGTGTTAATATAAAGACTTATTATGAAGACCTAATATAAAGACTTATGAAGAGGGTCTGTTGTAAAGACCTATTATGAAGACTTATTAAGAGAGTCTATTGTAAAGATCTTAAGGGGTTTTAATCATACATGAGACGTCACCAATAGACCT
>NZ_JBVBZF010000242.1:0-5505 GCF_057447755.1 Fusibacter sp.
ATAATACACCTCAAGTCTTATTCTTTAGGGATTTTAGTTGAATATCCAATCATTTTTATTATTTGATTATAGATTATATATTAAGTTTGAAACAACTGCAATCGCTGAAAGGCATAAAAATAAAAAAGAACCCATATAGGGTTCATTAATTTTATAATACATAGTTTTCGTTTACCAAACGATTATAAGTGATTTCAATTTGATGGTAGCTTTGTTGAACCACTGCAACTTCCTCATATCTTGGATAGTCTTTTTGAATCTGTTCAAGGAGCTTAAGGAGGTCCGAAAGCGCTTGCATATACAATACCTTAATATCAAAGGAAGGTAAATCTCTTTGATTGTCTATGTTTCGGTCGAGCTCCTCCAAAATGGATTCCATATAAGTCATGTACTTTGCTGCATCTTTGCGGGGTTGATCCAATATGGTGAAAATTGTATCTTTCACGATGAGAATATCGTCAAGCGTTTGCCAAAAGGCAAACTGCAAGGCCATTAAATCTTCATCAATACATTTGGTTCTGCCACCCAAAACCGCATGTGCCCTTACGAGGTTCCGACTTAATTTTAGACGTCTTGGCGATATAAAAATATTGTGCTTATTTTCAAGAATACTTGCAATTTGGACCATTTGGTCAGCAATTTCAGGGCTGATTTCAACTTGATAGAGAGCGTCTTGTATGGCAATAATATCATGTATGTTGATCTTAACATCGGTGGTTAAATGATCATCCATTAAAATCATTTTCACCTTGTTGCCATGATCTGAAAGCGGCTTTACATAGACTCTTGAAAGAAAGCGGTCGTGGAGGGCTTGAAGTCTGATATCAGCATCCTCAACGTCGATATCGTCCTCTTGTTTGGGAAAGAAGTTGGTATCTGCCATAAAGAATCGGAGCTTGGTTTTTATGGTATCCGTGCCATTTTTGAACTCGCCTTCGTTTAAAATAGTCAAAAGACCTGAATTTGCAACTTGGTCATTTACCCTATAAAACTCAGAGCAAAACGCCACAATGGCATCTGGTAAGAAGCCTTTAAAATGTCTTTTAATAATCCCGTTTTCTTTGAAGTAATTGATGTCAGGCGCACCAAATATATTGTTGGGCGACACATCGGATCCCATTTGAATGTGGAAATAAGGCGTACCTTCTATATCATCAAAGTCAATGAGGTCAACGATTTCTCTAAGAATAGCAGATTTTGCGATGCCTGGCTGACCAAGCGCAATCATGTTTGTTCTCGATAATAGGGAGAGGATGATGCACTCTGTAAAGTCCTCAACTTCATAATATTTTGATGTGATGAACTTATAAATTTGAGAAAGTTGACTGCTGATTGTCTCTAATTGAATATTGTGAATTGTCATGTGGCCTCCTAAAGCAAGGTAAATAGTTTCTGATTGGTTTCCATATTCCAATGTTTTTCTTTGATCTCAAGTACTTCATCTGAAATCTCGCCGATGTCACCATAATCGTGGTAGGTGTAGGAGTGCATGATGATGGTGTATAGCTTGAAAAGATGCTTTTTTTTAAGTGCCAAAAATCGTGTTTTAAACTTACTTCTAATCTCGCACTGGCCATCTGTGATGAAGAGAATATCGCTGTTTTTGTGCGGTTCTTTTAGAATAAAGTCGACCGCTTTAGCCAGTGGTTTTTCAAAATCGGTTCCGCCACAGATAAAAGTATCTAAAACATCCAATACATCCTTTGCAGATACCCGAAGTGGATTGATTTCCTTCAGATAAAGGGGCTCAGAAGCAGAGGCGAATTGAATGAGTTTGAGTTCGCGCTTTTGAAGTTTTGCGATTTCAATAATAGACAAAATATGTGTCCTTGTTTCTTCGATTTTAACGCCTTCCATGGATCCAGAACCGTCATAGCATAAGATGATAGGGCCCTTGTGCTTGGAGGATTTCCCCACCATTTTAATGGTAAGTAATGCATCGTTGAGGTATCGATCATAAAAATCGTTTTCAAAGGCATCTATATCCAAGGATAGGTTTATGAACTCATCCGTAATCAACAAATCAATATTGTTGCTGTAGGCGACTTTGTCTATGGGAATTGACTTTTGCTTATGCTTTGAAGCCTGAATTTTATGGGCAAACTTCTTTTGTCGCCCCACCTGATTGACAAACTTTATAAATGAAGGTGATTTAACTCTTTTATAGAGCGAGATGACATCATCAAAGGGCATTTCATCAACTGTACCTTTTTCAATGCCAAGGGTCTTGACTTGATCGTTAAAGACGTCAATATCTTCAAGAATACTACTTAAACCCTTTGAAAAATTGAGCTGGTCCAAAAAAGCATTGATTCTTTTATGATGGGATTCTGAGTCCGTATTGGCAAGTTTAGAGGTGGAAGGCTGGGGTAATTTAGCCGCTTTAAATAGCTGAACGCTAGGCGTATTGGTATTATAGCCACTTTGAAAGGCAGTGGCTTGGTCCTTTAATTCGTTTTCAAACGGCGAAATATTTTCAGCATTTTGAGGCACATGATTGCTTTTGATGATGTGTTCTTGTTTCGTAAAGGGTGAAAATCTCTTTTCAAAGGTCTCCTTAAGGCGATCTTCGAGGGTTTCTGAACCATCATCGGATTGTGGACCACTACTCCCCATTCCAGTAAGATTGTCATCTTCTAAGGTGGTATCTTGGTTGACATCATCAAACGTAAAAGCGCTTGCAGTATCATCTGTGTCTGGGGTCGTGGTGTCAGAAGTCTCCGCGTGAGACTGGTCAGGACCGTCATCTGGTAACTTTAGGCTATCATGATTTTCCTGAAGGGTTTCAATCAATTCCCTTATGGGTGTGACTTCATCATGGTGTGGTCTATCTTTAAGAAGCGTCTGAATGGCTTCATGATATTGAGAAAAGGCATCCAAGGCCTCGTGCTTAACAAGTTCAAGGAGTAAGTCTTTTGTAAAGCTAAGAACAGCACTTGTAAAATCTGACCCTTTATTGTTTTGAGGACTTTCAGAATTGAGGTGAAGGAGATTTTCTATTGCCATAATCTCATCTGAAGTCAAAATTTGCTTGATATTATCAGGCGTGAGCATGTTGAGCCAGTCCTCAAGTCTGGTTTCTTCAGGCTGGTCACTGGGTGGTTCCTGAAGGGTTTCCATGGTATCCTCATTCCCAGTAATGGAGTTTAAAGGCTTGCTCAAGTTGGCAAGTGACGTCATTTCCTCTATGAGTTCAGGCCTAAGACCACGTGTTTTTTCAAGGATTATATCAAAAAGGCGCTTTAAAACAATATAGGTGTTACTTTTAGATCCAGCAGTTCTTAACCGGATTCGATTGATTTCTGGCAAAGTTCTCATATGTTGTATGAGCAAACCATCCACCCTGGCCTTATTTGTTTCCTGATCAACCAAAACCATCTTGTATACCATCAAAAACAAGTCGAAGGCGAATGAATGAAAGTCCCTAATAAAATAGGAAGTCGAATTTTCATATGACTTCAGAATAATAGAAGCGTTTAACAAGGTGTCAAATTGATTTTCGTCGAATGAATTGTGTATAAAATGAGAATCCATTTTCATGGTCACGCCCCCCTTATCCTCTTATATTTACCCATTTTTAGAGACAATAATTGAGTATTTAAATGAAATATGGTAATTCAATAACAATTATAATAAGGGAGTGCGTATTTTTAATTGTTATTGGGTACTAAATGAAAGGGACAAATAGTCAGAAAATTTAGTCAATTACTATAAAGAGAGAAACCACTCAAAAAGTTTATAATGAGATAAAGGGTTAATAATGTGTTTTTGGAGGGATAAAAATGAAGTCATTTGAATATTTCAGACCGTCAACATTAAAAGAAGCTTTAGAATTACTCAATACTTATGGAGAGGATGCTTCCATTTTAAATGGGGGAACAGACTTAATTGTTCGTATGCGTGAAGGGCACTCTAATCCAAAGGTCGTTATAGACATTAAACATATCGAAGCACTCGGTAAGATAAAGGTGGCTGATGATGAAATCACCATCGGTGCATGTGTTTTATTGAACGATGTGGGGGCACATCCGACGATAAGAGAAAAAGTACCCTTCTTAGCGCAAGCTGCTTTATCAGTGGGATCAAAGCAAGTTAGGAACAGGGCAACCTGTATCGGCAACATTTGTAATGCATCACCACTTGCAGATACGGCAACACCACTTCTGGCACTAGACGCCGAAGTTGAAATATACGGTGGTGAGGGGACTAAGAAAGTGCCGCTCAAAGACTTCTTTGTATTTGTCAGAAAAACAGTCTTAAAGCACAACGAAATTGTTACAGGTATTAGCTTTAAAACCAACTCTGATTCAAAGGGCATCTTCCAAAAGATGTCCAGAAGAAAAGAAGTAGACCTTTCAACTGTGTGTGGAACAGTCTATAAAGGTGCAACTGGACACCGTATCAGCATGGGAGCGGTGGCACCTACACCCATAAGACTTTTAAAAACAGAAGCTTATTTGGATGAAAATGACTTATCGCCGCAAGTGATCCAAAAGGCATGTGAATTGGCAATGAGTGAAGTTTCACCTATCAGTGACATTAGAGCATCTAAGGAATACCGTCAAGAAATGGTGAGCTTAATCATAAAACATTCACTATCAGAGTGGTTATAAGGGGGATACACATGAAAACATGGATTAATTTTACATTGAATGGTGAAGTGATAGATCATGAAGTGGAAGTCAATAAAACCTTGCTTAAGATGATTAGAGAGGATTTTGACTTAACAGGTGCCAAGGAAGGTTGTGGCGCAGGTGAATGTGGGGCCTGTACAGTGATTATGGATGGTAAGGCAGTAAACGCATGCCTTGTGCTGGCGGTTGAAGCAGAAGGGTGTGACCTTTTAACAATTGAAGGGCTTGCAACAGAAGAAGCGCTTGATCCATTACAGACAGCCTTCATTGAAAATGCTGCATTACAGTGTGGTTATTGTACACCTGGGATGATCATGACCGCCAAAGCGCTTTTAAATGAAAATCCACATCCTACAGAAAATGAAATTAAAGAAGGCATCAGTGGCAACTTATGTCGTTGTACCGGCTATAAGAAGATAATAGAAGCAATTCAAATCGTTGCAGATCAAAACAAAGCATAGGGGGTGTTTGGTTTGAAATTTGTTGGTAAGAGTGTTAAAAGAGTTGACGGGGTAAAAAAGGTCACAGGGACCTTAAAATATGTTGATGATATTAAGCTTTCAAGAATGTTATATGCGGCTGTAAAAAGAAGTCCGCATGCACATGCAAACATCCTTAATATCAATATTGAAAAAGCCAAAGCACTTAAGGGTGTTAAGGACATCATCACTGGGGAACACTTCGAAAAAAGAGGTGGGCTCTATTTAGAGGATAAGAATTTTTTAGCAGTTGGCAAAGCAAGATATCGCGGTGAAGCTGTGGTGGCGGTTTGTGCCGAAACTGAAGAAATTGCACAAAGAGCGGTTGAACTCATTGAGGTGGAATATGAAGTACTTCCTGCTGTGACGGATGCCAAAGAAGGCATGAAGCC
>NZ_JBVBZF010000243.1:0-5505 GCF_057447755.1 Fusibacter sp.
GTCCTCAAAAGTGGACTCAAATCTTGTAAAAAACTTGCATTGTTTATCTTGTCATAAAATTTACTTTATTTTTATGAAATGTAACACAAGTTACCGAATTGGACTTTCAAATAATATATGATTAGGTCGTAGGGTTGACGGATATAAATCAGATGAGTAGGAATAAAATGGAAACAATCGTTACTTATTTGAATTGAGTTCAATCATGAACTGGTATTTATTAAAATGATTATAAAATTTGAAAGGAGATTCAAAAATGAGTATGTTTTGTTATCAATGTCAAGAGGCAGCAGGCGGAAAAGGCTGTACAAAAATTGGAGTATGTGGAAAAACGGATAATGTTGCAAACCTTCAAGACTTATTGATCTATACCTTAAAAGGGGTTTCTGAATTTAACCAACAAGCAAGAGCTGCAGGATTAAACACAGCTGAGGCAGATCATGTACTTTTAGATGGCTTATTCGCAACGATCACTAATGCGAACTTCGATAAAAATGCAATCAGTGCAAAAATTGAAAATGCTTTAAAAACGAGAGATGCAATTAAAGCGACACTTGAGTCAAGTGGCAAGCTTGAAGCTAAAACTTACCATGATTCAGCAGTTTGGACAGGTGATAAAGCTTCCTTTGAAGCAAAATCTGTTGATGGCGTTGGTGTTTTATCAACTGAAAATGAAGATGTAAGAAGTCTTAGAGAGTTAATCGTATACGGTTTAAAAGGTATGGCAGCTTATGCTGAGCATGCAGCTAATTTAGGCTTTGCAGATGAGACAATCTATGACTTTATCGAAAAAGCACTTCTTGCAACAATCAATGATGGCTTATCTGCAGATGAGCTCGTGGCTTTAACACTTGAAACTGGTAAATATGGTGTTAACGTTATGGCGCTTCTTGATAAAGCAAATACAAGTTCTTACGGAAATCCAGAGATCACTGAAGTTAATATCGGCGTAGGTACAAATCCTGCAATCTTAATTTCAGGTCATGACCTTAAAGATATGGAAGAGCTTTTAGCACAAACTGAAGGCACTGGCGTAGATGTTTACACACATTCAGAAATGCTTCCTGCTCACTACTATCCAGCATTCAAGAAATACAGCCATTTCGTAGGTAACTACGGTAATGCATGGTGGAAACAAAAAGAAGAATTTGAAAAGTTCAATGGACCAATCATCTTCACAACTAACTGTATTGTACCACCAGCAGATTCTTACAAAGACAGAGTATATACAACTGGTTCAGCTGGATTTGAAGGCTTTAACCACATTCCAAATAGAGCAGATGGCAAAGCAAAAGATTTTAGCCAAATCATCGAGCATGCTAAAAAATTACCATCACCAACAGAAATTGAAACAGGTAAAATCGTTGGTGGGTTTGCACACAATCAAGTATTGGCATTAGCGGATAAGGTTGTTGATGCTGTTAAAACTGGCGCAATCAAGCAATTCTTCGTAATGGCGGGTTGTGATGGTAGAATGAAATCAAGAGATTACTACACTGAATTTGCAAATGAACTTCCAAGTGATACAGTAATCTTAACAGCTGGATGTGCAAAATACAGATACAACAAGTTAAACCTTGGCGATATCGGTGGTATCCCAAGAGTATTAGATGCAGGACAATGTAACGATTCATACTCGTTAGCAGTGATTGCACTTAAGCTTAAAGAAGTATTTGAGCTTAATGACATCAATGAATTACCGATTTCTTATAACATCGCTTGGTATGAGCAAAAAGCCGTTATCGTATTGCTTGCACTTTTATACCTTGGCGTTAAAAACATCAAGCTCGGACCAACATTACCAGCATTCTTGTCTCCAAATGTAGCAAACGTTCTCGTTGAAACATTCGGTATCAATGGTATTGGAACAGTTCAAGAAGACTTAGTACAGTTCTTAGGCTAAGGGTTTCCATGATATTTAATTAATTTTTAGATTGATCCCCATGAAGTGTGTGATATATTCTCCCTTCATGGGGATTTTTTATATATTTTATAGGTGGATGTAAAAAAATGAAATGACAATAAATCAAAGGGGTATGAGTTGAGTAGAAAAAGGTTTGGAGGGATCCCATGATTCAGAATGAGTGGTATGCGGTTTTAAGTGCTAAAGAAGTACCTCATAAAGCACCTGTGACGTTTAAGCGACTTGGTGTGAAGTTTGTGGCGTTTAGAAACAACCAGGGTAAGATTTGTATCATAGAAGATAGATGCTGTCATAGAGGGGCTTCTCTTGGGATGGGAAAAGTTCACGGTGGTCACCTAGAGTGTCCTTTTCATGGCTTTGTTTATGACGAAAATGGGTGTGTTGTAAAAATCCCTGCAAATGGTTCAAGGGCCAAAGTCACAGAAATATACAAGGTTAAAAAATACATAACACGTGAAATTGGTGGGATGGTTTATTTGTGGTGGGGCTCCGATCATTTTAGTCCTGATTATGAGCCAGTTGTCTTTGAAGATTTGCAGTCGCCTGATTTTTCTTATAGCGAGTTTATTGATTACTGGCCTGTTCATTATACTAGGGCGATAGAAAATCAACTTGATGTCATTCATCTGCCCTTTGTTCACAAAACAACAATTGGGAGAGGTGGGAGAACCATAATTAGTGGTCCAGTGGTAAAAGCTTCTAAAAATCATATGAAATTCTATGTGAAAGCAGATGTAGATGATGGTGATAACAAACCTTTAAAACCGAGTGAAATTAAGTCCTACGAGAGCTTAAATGCACTTGAGTTTCAGTTTCCAAACATTTGGCATAATATTATTTCTGATAAACTAAGGGTATTTGCTGCCTTTGCGCCAGTTGATGAGGAGAACACAGTGATCTATATCAGATATTATCAAAGTTTTATGAAATTACCTCTTTTGAAGCAGGTGGTCAATAGGCTTGGAATTTGGTTTAGTATCATTATTTTAAGACAAGACAAGCGTGTGGTCATCACTCAAGAGCCAAAATATTCGGAGTATCGCATGAATGAGAAGTTGATTCAGGGTGACTTGCCAATTGTTGAGTTTAGGAAAATGAGGGCGAGAAAAATAGAAGAGGATGATAATGTCTTGTAATAAAAAAAGAGCTAGATTTGATGGGATCTAGCTCTTAATCATCAAGATAGGAAGTTAAGTTATTTAAACCTGCACCAAAGTAGTTGGCAGAAGGTTTTACAAAGTCATACGTGTACTGGTCTTTCTTTTTAAATTCAACGATCTTACCTGAAACTTGGTTGATGGTTTCAGGTTCTTTACTTTTTACGACAATAGCTTCAAGCTTCATAAATAGGACCTCCATTTTATAATTTAAGTTAGAATCGAAAGTTCATAAAGATACTTATTTCGGTATAATTATGCAATCTAGGGCATAAAAATCCTCATCCAAATTTACAATAGGACGAGGCTAATTGCAATACCACATATTCACACCAAAGTCTTTAAAGGAACTACCCGAAATCATTGTTTAATTCGCAACCATTGTGGTTGAAATCTGATTGCGAAGTGCCAGTATATTTATACTGAACGCTTATATTAATTGGTATTATAACAAGGGTGAATATGCATGTCAATACTAATTGTGAGAAAATTATAAAAAATATGACAATTCATTTTAATATCAAAAATAGGCGAAAAAGTGTACGTTTATGGCGGACGTTGATTGTTCAAGAAAATATAACATTTGCCTGATTGAATTCTTATGCCTCATTCGCTATACTGAGTTATAGCTTCATAAGGAGGTGTATGTTTATGGAGAATCAAAAGAGAATTAAAGCAGTTATCACAGATTTAGACGGGACCTTGTTGAATCAACACCATACCTTGAGTGAACTCAGCAAGTCTACTATTAAGGCATTACAATCCTTGGATGTTCAGTTTTTAATAGCGACGGGTAGACACCATTGCGATGCTAAAATCATTAGAGACCGCCTAAATGTAGAAGCTTTTATCATTGCTGCAAATGGTGCAACAGTCCTTAATCCAGCAGGTGAAGTGATTCATCAGGCTGTTATGAATCCTGAAATTGTTGAAAAACTTTTGGCAATCGAAACGAAAGAAGGCGTCTATAAAAATATATATCAAGAGGACCACTGGATGGTAGAGGTCGTTGACAAGGTCTTTGAGGACTACTATCAAGATGGCGATTTTATGTATACGGTTTGCAGACTGGAGGACCAACTTTCAAAGCCAATTAATAAAATGTTCTTTACTTCCAGAGATCATGAACTCTTAGTGCCTGTGGAAAAAATGCTCAAGACAATGTTTAGCGAGTTTGTAGATGTGACATTCTCAATGCCTCAATGCCTTGAGATCATGCCGAAGGGCACCAACAAGGGCTCTGCGTTGACAGAAACTTTAAAACATCTTGGTATTCAACTAGATGAAAGCGTTGCCTTTGGTGACGGTATGAATGACTTCGAGATGCTTAGTCTTGTAGGTACAGGTTATGTCATGCAAAATGCAAATGAACAACTGAAAAACCATTTACCGGATAATCCAAGAGTTGGACATCATGCGGAAGATGCAGTGGCTAAAAAAATCATAGAGTTATTCTCAATTGATTTCAATCAAAAAGACCCTTTAAGTGCTTCTTAAGAACTTATAAGGGTCTTTTGTTATCCTTATGCCCAATTGCCATTTTTAAATATATCTACTTCTTTACCATCTGCTGTGAGCGCTTTGATATTAAGTTGTTCAGAACCCACCATGAAGTCCACATGAATTAAGCTGTAGTTGCCGCCTAGGGCTTCAAGTGCCTGTGGTGAAACCTCTACGCCACCTTCAATTGTAGAAGGATAAGCTCGCCCTAGGGCAAAGTGACAAGCCGCATTCTCATCAAACAGTGTGTTGTAAAAAATTTTACCACTCTGATAAATTGGACTTGTGACAGGGACTAAAGCCACCTCGCCAAGGTGCATTGCACCATCATCTGTCTCCAAAAGGGCCTTAAGGGTTTCGTATCCCTTTTCAGCAGAAAAATCAATGATTTTTCCGTCTTTGAAAGTAAAGGCAAAGTTATCAATGAGAACACCATTATAATTGAGTGGCATGGTTGCCTTTAGACTACCATTTACACCGAGCTTATGAGGTGCGGTAAAAACTTCTTCAGTTGGAATATTAGGGACAAAGTAGGCGTTATTGCAGGTGTTGACGCTGCCGCCACCTTCAAAAATATAGCCCTTTGGCAGCTCGACGCTTAAATCCGTTCCAGGTGCGCTAAAGTGAAGGCTTTTAATCTTTAATTGGTTCAAATAGTTTACTTTTTCTTGCAGTGTTTCAACATGTGATTCCCAAGCCTCGACAGGGTCTGGTTGATCGATGCGGTTAATTTTAAAAATGAGAGCCCACAGGGCATCTATTCCTTCTTCAACAGGTAGCTCAGGGAATACCTTCTGTGCCCATTCTGGAGATGGCACTGCAATGCCAAGCCAACTAACACCGCCCTTGTTGAATAAATCCCTATAGTTGGCGATGCCAATAGCTGTACTCTTATTAACCCGTGCAATCTTTGCTGGATCAACA
>NZ_JBVBZF010000244.1:0-5454 GCF_057447755.1 Fusibacter sp.
GCCACAAGACATAGATTTCGTCGTCATCAGAGAAAATGTCGAGGGTGAATATTCTGGCGATGGCTATTTTGAGAATTTAGAAACCGAAGCAGCAACTGCTTATCAAACTGGCGTCTTCACCAAGAAAAACACAGATCGAATCATGAAATATGCATTTGACCTTGCAGAAAAAAGAAATAAGTTTAAAAAAGTCACCAGCGCTACCAAATCTAACGCACTCAATTACAGCATGGTCTTCTGGGATGAACGGTTTAAAGCCATTTCAGAAAAATATCCTCGCATAAAAACTGAAGTAAACCACGTAGATGCCATTAGCATGTACTTCATTCAAAGGCCCGAGACCTTTGATGTGGTCGTTGCCTCAAATCTTTTTGGTGACATCATCACAGATTTAGGTGCTGCCTTACAGGGTGGTCTTGGCTTTGCAGCAAGCGCCAACTTAAACATAGAAGGCACACACCCCTCTATGTTTGAGCCAGTTCATGGCTCTGCACCTGAAATTGCAGGCCAGGAAATTGCAAATCCAATGGCAATGATTTGGACTGTAAAAATGATGCTAGACCACCTATACCCTGACCTGTCACATGAAGTCATTATAGAAGCACTGGAAGAAATTCTAATTGAAGAAAAATATCTCACTAAGGACTTAGGCGGAAAGGCAACCACTTCAGAGGTTGGCACTGCCATTTGCAACAGACTCTCTGCGCTGGTTACACTTCAGAACGGATAAAATTTGTTTATTTGAGCCCATATGTGATATAATAACGGTCGAACATTTATGTACTTTGAGGAGGGTATTCTATTGAATAATCATGAACCCTATATTCTAGTATTAGGGGCTTCTATCGTTGATATCACTGGTTTCTCATCAGTAAAATACAGAGCTTTCAATTCCAATCCAGGATGTGTTAAGGTCTCACTTGGCGGGGTCTGCCGTAACATTGCTGAAACCACATCACGTTTAGGTGTTAAGACCAAGTTCATCTCAACACTTGGAGATGATGAGCATGGCAGGAGTATCCTAGAGCACTCAAGGCTCATGGGCTACGACATGTCAGACTCACTTTTCTTGAAGGGTTGTACAACGCCAACATATATGGCGATTTTAGATGAAAAAGGTGAAATGGTATCTGCCATCGTTGACATGTGGAGTGCCACGCAAATGGATGCAGCCTTTATAGACACTAAAAAAGAGATCATTGAGGGCGCAGAATACACCTTTGTAGACTCAGATCAGCCTGATTTATTGGAACATATTCTAAAAACTTATAAGGGCAAGACCAAGTTTGTTTTAGATCCGATTTCCGCGGCAAAAGCGGAGACCATCAAGCACCTAATACCATACTTTCATACCATTAAGCCTAATCGATTCGAAGCAGAGGTATTAGTCGGCTACTCTCTTAACAGCACTGAATCCCTCCTTCAAGCCTCGGAAGATCTTTTGGCCTTGGGGGTTGAAAATGTCTTTATTTCTTTGGACGAAAACGGTATTTTCTATGCCAACAAAGCGTCTAGAGGCATTATGATGGCAAGGCATGCCCTTGTAAAAAATGTCACTGGTGCTGGCGATTCTTTCGTTGCTGGATTGGGATATGGCTTCATGCATAAAATGAGTCTACATGATACCGTTAAGTTTGCCATAGGCATGAGTTTATTGACCATTTCTCATGAAAGCACCATCCACCCTGAAATGAGTCTTGAAAAGGTACTCAGTATTGTAGAAGCTGCTGAATGGGTGGACAGTACATTTTAAACACACGAAAAAAGAGATGCAATTTGCTTTGATCATAAAGCAAATGCATCTCTTATTATTTTTTGTCCTATCTACTTTTCATTTTCCTCAACCCATGCTTTTGCGAGTTCCACAGCTTCTTCAGAAGGGATTGATACATGAGATTCCTTTTCATAGTGATCAGTGTTAGCCCATGCTTCTGTTGCACCACTACCGAGAATTGAGGATAATCTCACACCATTTGAATCATAAACGATTTCTCTGTTCTGATATGATATAACATGTTTCATAAGATCACCTCTCCTTTCATTTCTTATAAACCATTAATACCCCAAATTAAAAAAACAAAACACCAATTGATAACAATTATCATTTGGTGTTTGTAAACTTTTTATGTCTTAAACATTAAATTCAGCTTGCTTTCTTTCTGCAAAAAGAGTTTCAAGTTCTACCTTATGGTCTATAAATCCCTTATCTATAAAAGCCTTAGAATGTAATGGACATCTTTTTACACAAGCACAGCACTTTATACAGATGCCTACAATCTCTGAGTATATTTGAGCGTCAATTGCCCCCATTGGACAAACCTTGGCACAAATACCACACGAGTTGCATCTATGATCTGTTTGGGGCTTAATGGCCTTAAAGTCGAAATACTCCCCATTTTGGTTCTTAGGTCGATAGTAGGGTCTCAATGGTGTCTCATCGTTAAATAAAACAGGTATTTTAGACCCATACTTGGAGGTAATCGCCTCAGCAAACTTATGAATCGCTTCAAAATCCGTGCCATCAGGTCGCCCAGCAGCCAACTTCAGAGAAAATGCATGTTCACCGATGAAAGCACCTTGTGCCAATATCTTAAAATTAGCATGACTTAGAATCCGCGTGAGTTCGGTCAAGGCATCGTCATAATGCCGATTACCATATACCACCACTGGTACAACCCATCTCCCGCCACCATTCATACCCATGAATGACTTAAGCAAAATATTGGGCACTCTACCTGCGTAAACGGGCACACCAAATAAGATCACATCCCTTTCTGTGGCCCTCTCCTCCATTTGTTGAATATCATCCACTAGCATTTTTCGCTTATGAGGCAAAGTAAAATCATATGAAAAGATGCCGCTTCCATCACTAAGATTATTCAATTCTATTGCCAACTGCTCAACCACCCGCTTCGTGGTGCCTGTTGGACTAAAATAGTAAGTATATATCATTCAAAAACCTCTACCAATACG
This sequence comes from Fusibacter sp., assembly GCF_057447755.1. Taxonomy (NCBI): domain Bacteria; kingdom Bacillati; phylum Bacillota; class Clostridia; order Eubacteriales; family Fusibacteraceae; genus Fusibacter; species Fusibacter sp. The sequence continues at coordinate 2,974 of NZ_JBVBZF010000244.1, forward strand.
TATTTGTGAGCGCGCGCATTTCATCTACCTTCTCAATGACAATCTGTTTACCAGTATTTGAGATCAAGCCCTTATCCTTAAGATAACAAAGGCCACTGGTTACGGTAGGTCTGCTAAGTCCCAAATTGTTTGCAAGTTCTTCATGTGTGTACTGTCTTTCAATGAGGGTTTTCTCGCTTAAGTCCTTACCTTCCTGCATTGAACCGATTCTCAGCAAGGCACTTGCGAGAATCCCTATGGAGTCATTAAACCTAGCATCAGCAATTTGCAACATCAACAAGCGATATTTTCTAACAATCGAATGAATAAAATACCGATAAACCTCTGGTGATTCTTTGAGGGTTTCCTCTAGAAGAGGTCTTGGTAAAATACTGATTTCCGATTTTTGAGTTACATAAGTCATTTCACAAGTACGATCCCCATCAAAATAATCCATCTCTCCAAAAATCGTGCCACGTGTTAACCTAAAAAATGTCCTTTCACTACCATCTACACTAACGAGGCCTTGGCGACATTCTCCTGAAATTACAATATAGACATGATCTGCATCTAGGGGATCTATTATGGTGTTTTTCTTAAAAGTCTTGATCATGCCCTTGGGTGCCAAGATATCTGCAAAATAGGTCGTCATCTCCTCCTGGTTAACAGGATCAAACAGTTCACGGTACATTGAATCACCTCTAAAGTCTAATTTTAAATATCATATCACAAAAAGGCATGCACTTCATCATTCTCAAGCACATGCCTTAGTATTTTTAAACTCGTTCTATAATATGAATTAAGGTAAGACTAGCACACGGTTCCTTCAGATTTTTGGATGTCTTCTCTTACGCTACAAGCTGTTTTTACGGCAATCTCTAGCGCTTTTGTAATAGACGCCAAAGACATGGCTGGCATATTGGGTTTATCAAGCACTTGATCCTCTAAATAAGGCACATGGATAAAGCCGCCCCTTGTACCTGGAAAAGAGGTATCAATCATATGCATCAAGCCATACATAATATGATTACAGACATAAGTTCCTGCAGAATTTGAAACCGTCGCAGGAATGCCGCCCTCTCTAATGGCATTTGCCATGGCTTTAATGGGCAGTGTACTGAAATATGCTGCAGGGCCATTTTCTACAATTGCCTCATCAAGAGGCTGATTACCGGCATTATCCGGAATTCTAGCATCATCAATATTTATGGCAACCCTCTCAATACTCACAGCAGCTCTTCCGCCTGCTTGTCCAACACAGATTACAAGATCTGGCCTTTCTTTCTCCACATGATGTCTCAAGACCCTTACAGATTCATAAAACTCTGTTGGGACCTCAACCTTTACAATCTCAATATTTTCAAAGCCGTCTGGAAGCCTTTTTACAGCTTCAAATGCCGGATTTTTACTTTCTCCGCCAAAAGGGTTAAACCCAGTGATCAATACTTTCATTTTTAATTCCTTTCTGATGGTCTGCCGTAATGCTAAACAAAAGGGTGTCATTTTATTTAAAAGCTAAGAAATACATAAGTGCCACATGTGTTATCCAAAGTGAAAGTGCGATTGGTACCTGTGCAATAATCACACGATAAGGATTCTTTGTTTCAAGGACTGCTGCTGGTACAATGTTAAAATTTGCTGCCATTGGAGTCAATAAAGTACCGCAGTAGCCAGCCGTAAGTGCAAGTGCACCTGCTATGGCAGGGTCTGCGCCTTGAGCCATGACGAAGGGTACACCTATGCCTGCAGTGATAACTGCAAAAGCCGCAAATGCATTTCCCATGATCATGGTAAAGATCGTCATACCAGCACAATAGGCGATGACTGCAATTAACTTGCTGTCATCCGTAATGACACTGCCAATGCCACCTGAAATCACTTCGCCAACCCCTGCTGAGGTAAATAGTGCACCTAGGGCTGCCAATAGTTGAGGCAGAATGCTTGATGGTCCAACTTGTTGCAAGAGTCTACTGCTGTCATATGTCAGTTCTGAAACAGATGCCCTTGTGAAGACAATACCTAAGATTGTTGCTACAAGCGCCGCTATACCAAGACCCACCAAAGCGCCTAGGGCTGGTACAAACTGTGCCACTAAAAATGCAACCACACCAATAGCCAGTGCTGGAATGAACAATTTGTTTTGGATGCTTTTCGCCTTTTCTTGTCTAAAGGTTTCATCCGAATTCTTAAGTGATCCAAAAGTAACTTTCTTAGTGGATGCGAGTAAAGCCATCACTACTAGTATTATACCAGAGACTGAACCGGGAATATACTTGCCAAAAATAAAGACAATTCCAAGCAAGGTCCAAAAAACAGCAGTTACCTTTGAAGAAGGGTGTTCCTTGTCTTTAACAGCATAAACTGCTGCAATTATAGATACAAGTCCACAAAGGACATACATAATTTCCAATAACATGTCTTTCATTATCATCACTCTCCCTTTTCAAATATGACTTCTGTTGTTTGCGCTAACTTTTGGTCCAATCGCCAATAAGAAATGCC